>JAHEDF010000430.1 GCA_024641365.1 Planctomycetota bacterium
CGGCTCCGTTTCCCACACTACAGCACGCGCACAACAGGAGTACACAAAAATTACACAATTGATGCCTGGTTTTTATGCACCTAACAAATGTGCGGGTTACCGTAATGTGATTTGTCGGTTCGTTATTACTCATATTATTCACCTGTCCTCGTCGCACTATGAATCCCTTATCAACAACGTCCAGCAAGCATAGGCAGAACGGCCTTACCTACTTCATGTATCAAGGCATTAGCGCATTTTTTAAGACCTCGCTGTGGTAAAAAGAGTCACTATTCTGCAACCTATCTACTAAAATAATTCACATGCCAGAAAACTCACCCACGCCTAAAGCGCGCGCACTCTACATTCCCCATGGCGGTGGCCCATTACCGTTATTAGGCGATGCCCGACATGTGCATATGGTGTCGTTTTTACAAAACATTGTCACCACGTTTCCCAAACCTGCGGCAATTATTATGGTCAGTGCACATTGGGAATCCGCTGTACCGTCCATTACCAGCGGCGCACAACCGCAACTCATCTATGATTATTCCGGGTTCCCATCAGAATCCTATGAATTTCGCTATGATGCACCCGGTGATCCCGATCTCGCAAACGAGGTTGCGGCTTTAATTACGTCACACGGCGGTTCCTACCGACTGGATAATAAGCGAGGATTTGACCATGGTCTGTTTATTCCCCTGTCATTAATGTATCCCGCCGCTGATATCCCCTGTATTCAAATTTCACTTTTAAATAATTTAGATCCCGAACAGCATATCCAATTAGGTCAGCAACTAGCAGCACTCGGCAATAAAAATATATTATTTATTGGTTCCGGTATGTCCTATCACAATATGCGAGGCTTTTTTACCGCTGATGCGCAAGGCACACACGACAGCCTCGCCTTTGATGCCTGGCTCACCGACACCTGTGCGAATCCATCGTTATCTGTAGACGAACGCGAGCAACGTCTAATAAATTGGGAAAAGGCACCCGCTGCTCGTTCCTGTCATCCACGTGAAGAACATTTACTGCCATTACATGTTTGTTTTGGTTTTGCTCGTGAACACGCACCAACTGCGCGTAGTGTTTTTAACAATGAGATAATGGGCAAACGTGCTTCAGCCTACATGTGGGAATTATAATAATTAGCTCCTCAATTTAATTGATGACATGTGACGTATGTTGTGTCGAATGCAAATAGACAAGAAACTATGCGTTGGGTCATCATCTCCATCCATTGATGTGTCAAACTTCCCACTATCTGCTCATATGGCACTTACCGAGTGAAATGGACACTGAGTAGCCATTTATGTCTATTTGCGCTTGGAAAATAGTTAAACCGATTAAACGGTAATCATCTGAGAAGCCATTCGTCCTAGTAGCATATTCACACAACTCTGGTTTGCCCTTAACTATAAATAAAGGAATCATTTCCTTATGAAATTGTATTCCTACATAACCGTGCTGTTACTTTCCCAATTCGTTGCTGTTCATGCCGGTGAAGAATTTGTCATAACAACAGATGGCCGATTATTACGCGGTCTGGTAAAAAATGTTGGGCCGGCAATAAAAGTGGAAATGATTAATCCGCGTCGCGATATTTATTTATCGCCAAATGTCGTCGCAAAGCGAACACAAGATGCTTTTCTTGGTGAAGCCGAACCGGTTTTTACCTTTCATCACGACCTCATGCAGACCAAGAAAAAAGGGACTATCGCGCAAGTGGTCAACGATTTTAAATGGGGTAATTGGGAACGCGATGGCACCAGCTCGATTAGTTTGACGGACCCAAAATTGGGAGCAATCTCAACGCGCGTATTCGTTGCGCAAATTACCCCACAGCAAGTTGAAATACGCGGTGTTGATTACGAGTGGGTTCGTGTCTTTCATATAGCAAATTTAGAAGGTCTCGCTTATCCCATGATTATGGAACAGATGCGCGAGCAACCATCTATAGAAAAATGGTTTAAATGTGCGACGTTTAATCGATGGCGTGGATATAAAGAGCGCGCCATGCAAGCCATTGAGGAAGCAAGAAAACTCGGTGCAACTGAGGACGTGTGCGCGGCCGAACAAGCGCGATTTAATGATGTAAATAATTTTATTCGCCATTTTACCAATCTGGCTCAATTAGATACGCATAATAATAATGCTGACGACGCTCCACCGGTGTCAGCGGAGATACTCGCTGATTTACAGAAAGTAAATCCAACGCTTCATGGCCTTATAACAACGCGGCAAGCAGAAAATAAACAACAAAGCGAACGAGAAATCGCCGCCAGGAATGCATTAACTAAACGAAATCTACCAGTTGATAATCTCACACCTGCACAGGTCATTCGCCTCGAACAGATCATTCAAAAAGGCCCAGAGCTGATTGATCCCGCTTGGATACCCGCGCTTGCACAAGAATGGGCCGCCGCTTTAGCACTAGAAACCTGGGATAGTACCATTTTGGCGGAGTGTAATCGCCTCGCTCCGTTAATAGCGGCTTATTTTGCAGCCGGTGACGCACAACAAAGTGAAAAACTAGCTGAGGTAATTTCTGCTTCCCCCCTTCCTATGACCATAAAATTTTCTTTATTTAGCCATGCTACACAATTTCCCGACGTACCAGCAGATGTCATTAAAGGCTGGAAGCGTATTGAATTTTCTTATCCCAATGCAATTAAAGGCAGCCATTATTATATTTCGATCCCAAAGTCGTACCGTCCTGATGTGCCAACACCCGTTTTAGTCGCCATGCATGGGCAAACGAGTAAAGCGGATGTCATGCAGCGCGTCTGGGGTCAATATACTGAGCGAGAAGGCTATATATTAATTAGTCCCGAATACATTTATAATCGCGACATTGGTTATTTTTTATCCGGACAAGAGCATGACGTCGTGGTGGAAGCCATGCGCCATGCTGCTAAGTCGTTTAATATTGATCCTGATCGCGTATTTTTAACCGGTCAATCCCAAGGTGGGCATGCGAGTTGGGACATAGGCGCGAGCCATGCTGGTGTGTTTGCTGCGGTCATTCCCATTATTGGCGTGCCCATACACCTCAATCATTTAGCAAATTATGCAGACAATTCTCTCTTTATAATTGATGGCAGCGAAGATGGCATCGGTGCAGCAAAAATGAATCAAGATGGTATGGCAGTATTAGCGCGCATAAAAGCTGATGCGACGTATGTCGAATATATAAATCGCGGACATGAGGGTTTTAGCGAAGAATATGATACCGTTTGTCATTGGTTGCGCACGCGAACCAGAGAAAGATGCAAAACTATTAATATCGCAGCGCTCCGCGAGGTAGAAAAACGTCGCCGTTGGATAGATATTTTATCAACGACAAAACCATTACCGGAACGAATCGACATACGACCAGTACAAAACGTTGCCACCGTTGAGGGTGAAATTAAACCCGGTAATCAAATTGTGTTAAAAACCAAAAACGTGACGCGACTTCGCATTCTTTTTCCTGCTGAACAAATAGCTTTTGACAAGCCTGTTTTGGTAAAGATTAACGCACGTAAGGCGTGGAGCGGCACACTAAAAATAGATTGGAATGTCGCGCTCAAAGAAAGCCTAAAGTCATCCGATCGCAAGGACATATTTCTGGCAGAAATTACAATACCTGTTCGCTAATAGTATTTATTCCAATTCCTTATCAAAGTCATCTACAGATACTTTTCAGCCATTAACATAGAGAACACGGAGACCATGCCTTTCGGCTAATAACTACATTTATTTTGGCATTTTCTGAAAAATTGAAAATTCACCAAAAGGCAATTAACCGCAGAGAGCGCAGAGAGCGCAGAGAGCGCAGAGAGCGCAGAGAGCGCAGAGAGCGCAGAGAGCGCAGAGAGCGCAGAGAGCGCAGAGAGCGCAGAGAGCGCAGAGAGCGCAGAGAGCGCA
>JAHEDF010000431.1 GCA_024641365.1 Planctomycetota bacterium
GTATGGGACTTCTGGGACAGACGCGCCTGGATCTAGTTTTGTAATCCGAAAACGATGATTTACTTTGTTTGTATCCGACAGGCGCGCGGAATCTAATACAAATGCTTAAAACGAGTAAAAAATCCGTAGGCGACCAAAATGTCACTTAATGAAAGAATTTCCAGAAAACGCTCAGATTGCTTTGCCACTTGTGGATTGTTCGAAGCCCCTATCTTTCGAGCCTCATTTTTCAGACTGCGATTCTCGCCCAGTCAATGAGAGCAAGTGTAAAGGGAGGTACGTTTTTTTACATGAAATGTATCCTGTTGTTTGGGCTTTTTGTGCTTTCCTTTCTGCTGCAAGTCTCCCCTTGTTCAGATAGCAATGAAGAACGTGATAAGGCGCTCTTTGCAGCTGAAGAAGCAATTTACCTTGATGGCTTTGGTGAACGCGGATTTGTCGCATTAAAACCGTGGATAATAAATCCCGGAGATAATCCTGGGCGAGTTGTTGCACTGATTGCTCGCTATTATGCACAGTCGTGTGGAAATGATGAAAAAGCTGTCGAAGAATTAACTGCTTTAATGCTACCTGAGGATTTGCGTCAGAATTGGCTCGTACAGCAGCGTGAATCATATCGCACGGTTTTAGAAGAATGGAAACGCCAATGTGCTACTGCTCGCCGAGTTGATCAGCCACAACCGCTGCCACCACCCTTTATACAAGCACAAATTCCAGGTGTCGATACGTGGCGCTTAAAAGCGGAAACAGCAGAGGCAGCATTAGAATTGTCGCGGCATTTACTGGCAGCCCAACGGCCAGATGAGGCGGGATTAGTGGTCGATGCCGTGTTGGCATTGTCCCCAGGTTTTCATCGTTTTCTTGCCCTGGAGCTTGGCGCAGAATTAAAAGCAAAAAATGGCGATCTTACTGGTGCGTTACAGCTCGTGCGCCTAGCATTAAGAAATTTAGACATTTCAGTCCGTTACACAGGGAGTAGCGATGAAGGCCGTCAACTTAATCGACGGGAAAAAGCGCTCAAATTAAGACTGTCAAAATTTGCCTCAGAACTAGAACGGCGGATTGAGTGTGAACGCTATGGTGAAGGATTTGTGCGCTACCGTGCGGCTGAGCAACGACGCCTTCGTGACGAAGAAATGGGCGAAGCGATTCTCATGTATCGAAATATTGAAAAAGAATTTCCAGGAACAATTTGGTCTGAAGCAGCACACTGTTATCGCATAAAAGCACTCATTCAATTAACCAGTGATTTTTATATTGAGAAACATCGAGTATCTATTTCAGAGCACGATCGTTCAATCGCCCGCTTAATATCACGCATTGAATCCGCAAAAGTAGAAAAAGTACCACCGCCAGCAATGGCCCGATTAGAACAACAGGTAGAGCGAGAAAAAAAATATCTTGAAACATTGAAGGCAATTCCAACTGAAAAAAATGCGGCTCGTGAAATTTATAGAGCTGGTGATTTATTTGTACGAGCTAATCCGATTGGGCTTTATCGAGAAGAAACGAGTTATGATCTTGCTCGCTACGCGCTTGATCGTGATGTAGATCTTGCAGTAGCTAAAAGACGATTATTGGCAACGTGGACCCTCATAAGCCGCGTGTCGTCTGCCGATTATATTGTGGCGAAATTAAACGTTCCTGAACAAGCACAGGCTGTATCAGCACCACCAACAGAGCGTGATCGTCGCACTTCATTTGGTCGCATAATCAGAAACGACATAGCTATTGGCGCAGTGGTTAATCGCCAAACTGCGTTATGGTATTTAGATAATTTACGGCAACGAATTTGTTTAGAATTAGCGTTTTTATTTTTTGTAGAAAATAAGCCAGACGCTGCACAAGAATGGCTCGAGAAAGTGCCTGCGGGTTTAGATCTCGATACCGGGCTAGATGGTTCAATTGTAACTAATCAGACGCGAGTCGCCTGGGCGATTAAGCATGGATATATCTTTGCCCATCCGCAAGAATTAATACTTTATACAACCGATCAACAGCGCCTAGCTGTTTTATTAGCAGATTTTTTATATATCACGAAGGAATATGCGCGATGTCATCAATTACATCTTAGGTTATTGAATAATGAATTTGGTAAATTGACGGATGCGCAACGAGATTATCCGTTATTGGCGATAGCGTGGTGTCGCTATCGCGGTGCTTTTTCTTCTGGTGAAAAAAGTAAAGGTATTAACGAACGCTTCATTAATGATTGTGAGCAAGTTTTAAATAAACGTGATGGCACATATAGCGAACTCAGAGCGGCATACATAATTGGCCAAGCGGCAATGGACGCAGGCAGCAAACAGGTGCAAAGTCGTGGGAAATTACTCTTAGAAGAAGTAGCCGCATCTGCGCTCAATGATCGCATCGTTTACAATGCACGCTTAGCGGTGGGTATCCGCTATATGCGTGAAAATGACCAGAAACGGGGACTGGACATGTTACGCAAGTTTCCCGCTACAGAAAAAGATTATCGCGCTAGCGGGCTTGCCCTTATTGCTCAATTCGCACCAGATCAATTGACACCACAGGAACGAAAGATTGTCGATGAAAAGTAAATCGCTTTTTTTAACGCTGCTCATCATGCTTGGCGTTCAGCTCTCCGCTGCAGAGGAAGATAAGCTGCCGGATGTGACCACAGAAATTGATACTCAGGAAGTAAAAGTCAGGGATAAATTCGTCAAAGATGGTCCCCCAATGACACCGAAAAAATTACCAAGTGAAACGACCGTTGACGAGAATAATGCCGACCATTTTTCCCCATCATGGATTAAGCATCTGACGCCTATTATGCTGCGAATTCGCAGCCCAAATTTGACGCCTCCGAAGAATCGTCTATTTCAGGCATTTCCTTCGGGGCGTTTTGCGTATTTGGAATTGACGGAAGATATGATAGAGCGCTTAGTTGATCCAAATACCCAAGCCCTTATCGGACTTACGGTATCTCAAGTCATACCGTCCTCTGCAGACATTTGGCCGCTACAAGGACACGGTAATTTTGTTCCGGAAAAAAAGTCTGGTGGCAGTGGAGGAAAAGGCACACCTGAGGAACATTGGGCAGTAAAAGTCGGCCCAGCTGTTCGTATCGTAGCGGATTGGGATCGTGATGGCGAAGCTAATCCTGAATTGAAAAAAGATCATGTAGAGAAAAAGAATGAGGATTTTAATTTCCTTGATAAAAATGGCGCATTAGTGCTTGTAAATTGCAATAAAAGTGAACGAGAAAACCCTGGTGAGAAAGGAGCCGACACCGCGCGGGACAATGATGACCTGGCTATTAATGGCGAACACGATCTGCCAGATTTATCACCTTTAACGTTGTGTTTATTACGCGATTTGTTGGACGATGAAGAAGTCTGGTTGGTTTATGAACCAATTTATACGAATAAAGAGACCAAGCCAAAAATACTGACCGTGCTTGATAAAGAATGGCCGAAAGAAAACCAAGTGCTAGTCGGTGGTCCAACCGAACCAGAAAAAGAAATTCGCTTGGATACGACCTATGATGATGGGAAAGTCGCTGGTATATTTGTCGGTCGTAAAAAAATTATCGTGAAGGATCGCGTCTTTTGTGAAGCATTAAGTTTTTCTGAAACTGCTAGGCTCCATTTAGAGGTGCGCAAAGGCAGCAAGGTGATTGAACGGGATTCTATTATCTTGCGGACCTGTCCGTGGTTGGCGAATAATAACACCAAGGCGCTGTATAATGGGTATGTCACTAATTCAGAAACTTACCGATGGAGTCAAGGGCATGGTGCGACGCTGCTGGTGCGTGGTGGAGACGGTGAATTTGTGCAAGACAGCGCTGAATGGGGATTCCAGGTACGTCCGCAAACAAAGGGTGAATCACGAAAATTTATTACCGCATTAC
>JAHEDF010000038.1 GCA_024641365.1 Planctomycetota bacterium
TTTCATTTCCCCATGCCAGCACTGCTTTCTCTAGCGATCCATGCGTATTAATAAGCCATACTGCAAATTGCTTTTCTAATGTTTCTAATGGACCGGCACCTAACGACTTGGCATTAAATGTCCAAAAAAACAGACTGTCTTCATTTATAATTTCAAAACAAGCAACTGCAGGTTCGTCTAGTAATGATTTTCCGGTTTTCCTATGTTTAGTCGTTAAAATTGTTTTCACCCATGAACGATAAATGTCCTGCATGCGCGGTTCAAAATAAGTAATAGCGAACGGATGCTGGTCGAGAGCCGCCTCAGTAATACCATCACTCGCTTTTAATTTCATCCACAGTGGGAAAAAGTGCGAAATATGAGAGTAAATTCCATATTTCTTAAATATACCAACAACCTCGTGTAATCGTTCAAGTTCATGCGGTTTTATTTTGGTTGGATCATTTCCACCCCGATCAAACATACCGCCATGAATGCGAACTAAATTAATACCTAATTTAGCAAAACGTGCCGCAGTCATTTCAACGGTTGCATCGTCGGCCTGCAATAATCCGTGTCCGGTGTTGATACCCCAAAAACGAACGGCCTTCCCGTTTCCAAGCTGAAAATTATTGCCTTTAGTTGTTATAAAACCACTTTCGCCAGCAATTTTTTCATTTAATGAGCGCAAATTCAATAACGCCTCATTTGAAAAGTTGTCGGAGTCTGGTTCAAAAGCCCACCAGCCCGGGGCTGCTAAATTTAATTTTTGCCCTGGTCGCAAGGTGCCATTCGGCGTGAACGCTTCAGTCGTTAACACAAAACAGTCAATACCACCATGGTGGTTATTGCTGCTATGCATTTTCCACTGCATTACAGCTGTACCCTTTTTTAGCTGTAGCGAACCCGCTTGTATCCAGGCAACAAAACGCAAATCCGGCTTGCCGTCATTGGCAATATTAACTTGGTCCACGCTTTTCTTCGTATCGACAGCCTGCCATTGTTGATTGTCTATTTTATAAGAAAGCGCTGCTGCAATTGGATTCGCACGCACCCACAAATGATACTGACCAGCAGCAGGAACTGTAATCGTATAGCTTGCTTCGCCATCAGACTTATCGGTAAAATTTGAAATCCAATCTGCTCCTGATAGGAGATCCGATTTTATTGCTTTACTATACCAATTATGTGGCGTAACCGATTTTTTATTCGCGGCTTCCCCTTCCACCCAGATGACTTCCGCTGCCGCTATTTGTGTCATTAAACCCAATAGGCCTGTTATTATTGAAAACGAACTTCGCAAGAAACTAGTTAGCGGCATACGGTTGTCCTTCATTCATGTGAGCAGTCTTCCGCCATTAGTCACAATGGATGAAAACCCACGCACAATATTATTGCGGCTTACACTTTTCTGTGTTTAGAGAGTTCGGTTATTAAATTATGGATTTGATGCTAATTCAAGTTCTAACCAACATTTACGACCAGTAATTATAAAAATTATGCCACTGCATCGGGTATCGTCGGACCTGTAATTCTAATCGTTTAGCCCACCGCTGAACTACCCGTTGCATTGCTGCCTTCCGCTCACTGCGCTTACTGGGCATGTGCACGTACCAGGGTTTATCGACTTCTACGACATAGGAATTGAAACCCGTTTTAACTAAAAATCCGACTAAAATAGGCACCCCCGTAACCGCCGCCGCTTGAAATGGACCAAGCGGTAAACGCACATCGCCTCCCATAAATTGAACGGTCACCGCCGGCTGATCACCAAACACACGATCAGCCAACATGCACACCATATCGCCATTAGTCAGCGCATTATTAATTGCGAGCGAAGCGCCAATTCCATCACGCGGATCAATGACGTTGGTAAATGTTCCACGTAATCGTTCATCACCATAACGTTGCATGTACTCAGCATCCGCTCGCACCATGACCACATGCACCTTGCCAATATTTCCTGCAATGGTGTGCAACCAATAACTCGACATTTCCCAATTGCCAACATGGGCACTTATTAAAATACATCCTTTGCGTTGTTCGCGCAGTTGACGCATACCATCTAATCCAATGGGCGTGATAGTATATTTGTGCGGACATATATATGCCAACATGCGATCACACATTATGCGACCAAAACTGGTCATTTGTCGATATGCTAATATGGCATGTACAATTGGACTGGCATTGGGTCGCATGCGTCGCCAATATTGACGACAGCCATACATATTTCGTCCGCCACACAGCATGATTGCGCCAGCAATAAACCACGCGCCAATCCATGCTCCAGTTATCCCAGCTATTGGCAAGGAAATCGCTGCAAAGCGAAATAATAAAACACCGCCGATGGTGCGACCACGCCATTTTTGTTTCGTTGCTGGTGATGGCGTTTCTGGCTCAGGATTTGCCAACGGACTCAACTCCATGTACCGCTGTCGCTTGCAAATGTGGTAATACCGTCGCTAATAATGTGGCTTGTTCAGGCGGTATTGATGTAATGCCAGCAAAAGCGCTACAGTCTAAGGTCGGGATATCAACGAGTGCAGCGCCTAATAATTCCCCAGCCAATTGCTCTAACCGCGATAAATCTCTCACTAAATTAGCGCTAAATGTCGCTTCATCTAATTCAGCATGTAATGCTTGGTTTAAATCATACATGAAGGGAATGCCTGGGATATCAATAAATGTTTTGTCTACTACAACCTGTGCCTTGTGCCAATTTCTGAACAACATTTGCACAGCGCGATTGATGTCTCCCGCACGATCTAAAATCGGTTTATGTTTAGCAAATAACATGATGTTGGTTAATTGATTGTGAAAGAAGAACGCTGCTGGGATGACCCAATAATAGGCAAAGTCCCAAATAATTTTTAACGACATAACCTTTGCGTCGCCCCACAAGTGCATCTGCCCTTCATATAAAGTCAGATGATTTTCAAATAATGTAAAGTAAATTCGCTCAAAATAACTAGCATAGGTGCCGACTGCATCGCCGGCGAAATCTTTCATGATTAAGTCAGTTACAAACGTATTACCCATTCCAATATAATCACTGCCAGGTGAATAAAATGGATCGAGAAAGGCTCCCGCTTCGCCAATTAATGCCCAACGATCACCGGAATACACTTGCTTACAGGTATAACTAAAATCTTTATAACCTAAAAAGTCTTGCACTTGGTCTTCGCGACCTTCACAGATTTTGGCGACTTGTGGTTCATGGGTACGCAGCCATTCCATCGCCTTGTCATAATTAGACATAGTTGCCCAGGGATGAATATCACCGTCGGTGACAATGCCGACGCTATGACTGCCAGATGATAACGGAATAAACCACACCCAATAACCTTTACCCATAAAATGCACTGTCGATAACCACCGTTTACCTAAATTATCATTTATCGCGGCCCACTCTTTGTCGTCAGACCAATCATCAATTTTAATATGTTGGTTATAACGCCACCACACTGAATTTGCGTTATGATTATGTTTTTTCGTCAGTCCAAGTTGCCGTTTTAATAATGCCGCGCGTCCTGAACCGTCGACCACCCACCGTGTTGTAACGGTTTCGCGCTGTCCATCACCGGACTCATAGGTCACGGTATGGGTACTACCGTTTTTCCCTAAGTTGATTTCCTTTACGCGTGCATTGTCACGGAAATCAACACCACGTGCACGGCATTCTTCGCCGAGATAATTTTCAAAGCGACCGCGGTCAATTTGGAACGACGGAGCGGGGAAAAATACATTACCACCAAGTTCACTGCGCTTGGTCAAATCGGTCTTATCACCATCATCAAAAAAATAACGTAATCCTAATTTCGGTAATTGGTCTTTTTCAAAGTGCGGTAGCAAACCCAAAAAGCGTGTAAAATATCCGGCGCCAATTTCGACCGACGATTCACCTACTTTGTGTGCCGCTTCGCTAACCGGGTGCGGTTGTTTTTCCAAAATGCGAATACGCAAATCAGACTTCACCTGGGTTAATTGTAAGGCGAGGGTCAGACCTGCTAATCCGCCTCCCAAAATGGTTACATCGACGTCCGATTGCATAATCCTACTCCGCTGCTTCTGAGGCCGGGGAAGCGTATGGTGGAAGTCTCATTTCGCCAGTAGTCCTGCAATGAACTTGGTTTACACCTTCCACTAGCCACCGCGACGCTTTATGGCACGCTATTGCGCATGACTCCTAAACAAGCAGCCGCACGCCTGCTTCTTGCGACGTTGCAAGAAGGCGCCCTCCACCCCACCAAACGTACCCGCGAGGACATGTCTGCCACGCTCGGTACGCGTATTAGCGATGAGAAACGCGAAAAGATCCTGACCTTTGTCGATAAGATCGAATCACCGTTTGCTGATCGCTTGCGTAAATTGACCGGCGGAAGCGCTGAAGAATCAGCAGCCGAAGGTTAATATCTTCAATAAAACTATAATAGTCCCTGATCGGATTCTGACTTATTGGTCGTATCCGATCAGGGATTTATTATTTAATTTCGCTAAACAAGAGTTGTAAATAGCTGTAGAGTCTCTGTTCGATAAGGATGCTCTATGACGACTCGCCTGCCTGCTCTGCTTGTTCCCAAACCGTTTAGCAAACACAAAAAATATTCAGCGCTGCTTTCAGCCGCTGCCTGTTTTCCAATTGCCGTGTTGTCTGCGCAGGCAGAAGACATGCCGCCGCCGCCCGCCCATTGGAAAATTCCACCGGCACCAGTCGTTCCCGCAGCTGAAGCTGACAAAACTTTTAAATTACAAAATGGTTACCGCGTACAATTAGTTGCATCAGAGCCAATGGTTGAAGACCCCGTCGCCATTAGTTGGGACGGCGATGGTCGCATGTACGTGTGCGAAATGCGTGGTTATATGACTGATCCAACTGGATCAGAAGAAGATAAACCAACTGGGCGCGTGTCATTATTAATTGATAGCAATGGCGACGGTGTCATGGATAAGTCAACAATATTTGTGGACGGCCTCGTGCTGCCTCGTTCCGTTATGTGTATTAATGGCGGCGTATTAATTGCTGAACCGCCAACGGTGTGGTTCTGTAAAGATACCAATGGCGATGGAGTCGCCGACGAAAAAAAGAAAGTTATAGATAATTATGGCTCGCAAAAAAATGTCGAACATACGTCAAACGGTTTATTTTACATGTTGGACAATTGGATTTACAGTGCCAACCACACGTCGCGTTATCGCTTTGAAGGTGATAAATTAATTACCGAACCATCAAATTTCCGAGGACAATGGGGCACCACACAAGATAATTATGGTCGTCCTTATTATAATTCAAACAGTGATCAATTACGTACTGATCATATTGATGCGGTTTATTATACGCGTAATCCGAATTTTTCAGGTGATGGTCTTAATCAAAAAGCAGCCGCGTCAAATGCAACTTGGCCGGCTCGTATGAATCCCGGTGTCAATCGCGGATATCGCAAAGGTCAATTACGTGATGATGGAACATTAGCAAGTTTTACGGGCGCCTGTGGTGCTGGTGTCTACCGAGGCCATATTTTTCCACAATTGGTTGGGGATATATTTATTTGTGAACCAACAGGTAATTTTGTACGTCATGCAAAAGCAACTGAAAAAGATGGCATGGTAACATCAGACAATGCCTACGATAAAAGTGAATTTATTGGCGGTTTAGACGAACGCTTTCGCCCTGTAAATTGTTATACCGGTCCAGATGGCGCGCTTTATATCGTTGATATGTACCAAGGAATTTTACAACATCGCATTTATCTAACGCCTTTCTTAAAGAAGCAGGCTTTGGAACGTGGACTCGATAAACCGGATCACCTCGGCCGTATTTGGCGAGTTATTCCCAATAAAGGTGATGTACCAAATCCATCACCCAATTTAGAAAAAGCATCTACTGATAAATTAATTGAATCCTTATCCCATCCAAATGGCTGGCAACGAGACACAGCCCAGCGTTTACTCATTGAACGGCAGGATAAAAAATCGATACCTGCATTGCGCGCACTCGCTACAAGCGGTAAAGAAGCACTCGGCCGCCTCCATGCGATTTATACGCTCTCTGGCTTAAAAGATGCTGATTCCGATACGCTTAAAAAAGCCTTAAGTGACAAGGATAGCAACGTCCGTATCGCAGCTATAAAAAACGCTGAGCCCCTTGTAGCCGGTGAACAAGCCGATGAATGGGTAAAGTTAATGGCAGAGCAAGCAAAGGATAAAAATTTGCAAATTGCACTACAAGCAATTTTCAGCTTAGGTGCAAACACCGATGGTAAAGCAGATGACATCTTGGCTGAGTTACTCACGAATCCAATTGACCATAAATATGCAGCGGATGCCGTCTTATCTGGTTTAACTGGCCGTGAGTTTCGGATGCTAACACGATTATGCGCAGATGCCGCATTTGAGAAATCTTCAGACCATGGAAAAGATAGCATTAAATCCCTAACAAAAGCTATTATTGGTGAAAAAAATCCTGGTAAAATTAGCGCGACATTATCGCTCGCTGCAACCCAACCAACAGAAGGGCGTTGGCGAGCTGAAGCCATTTTAGATGGTTTACTAGGAGCAAAACCCAAGAATGCCAAAGCCGGTTCTATTAAATTACCAGGACCACCAGATGGTTGGCATTTACTTGAAAAAGACGGTAAACAAAAAGATCGTGTGAAAAAGATTACCGAATGGATTGCATGGAAAGGTAATAGTGCCGAAACAAAAACAGTTGAACCAAAAGCTTTGTCGGCAGCCGATAAAAAATTATTTGATGAAGGAAAAACTCGTTACCAAATATTATGCGCTGCCTGTCACCAACTTAACGGCCAAGGATTAGCAGGGTTGGCACCGCCTTTAGCCGGTTCAGAATGGGTTGAAGGTCCTCATGGTCGTATGTCACGTATTATACTGCATGGTGTAATGGGAGAAATTACCGCTGCCGACGTCACCTTTAATTTAGCGATGCCCCCATTGGGCGGTGCCCTTGATGATCAAGCCATCGCTGAAATTATGACTTATGTTCGCAATGAATGGGGCAACAGCGCTCCGGCCGTTCAGGCATCTGATGTAAAATCCGTACGCGATACGGAAAGCAAACGCAGTGCCTCGTGGACTGTTGAAGAATTGATGAAAATAAAATAAGTCTCACAGAAAAAGATTTCAAATAGATAAAAGCGGGTGCGTCGACTTTACCGATGCGCCCGTTTTTTATTCGCTGATTACTGGCCCTCATGCTAACCACTCAATACAACACTGTTTAATATCTTAACTCGATTCGACGTAATTCTTGTTTGCGGATCTTCAAAAAAGCCTAATTATTATTGGGTTAGTTGACATAAAACAGCTCAGAGATATTTGTAGACCATGCAAAGATATACAAAGATGCTTTTTTAAACAATTTTTTGGTTTTAAGACTTTAAAAGTCGTAGTGAATAGATTATACTAAATCATAGCTCTATTTATGCTAACATGTTAAGTACAGGTGTCTCAGAGTGTGTTTGGTTAATTCCATTAACGGAATTAACCGTGACATGTCTCTGGGGCTCTTGCCATCTTTAACCGAGTTCAAACTTTTAATTGCCCTTTTAGGAGTCCCCATGCATCTCCTTACCAAACTCGTCGTCCCTCTTGCTGTTATTGCTGGCGTAGTCGCTTTATCAAAAAGCGCTGTGCCTATTGGCACTGCCAAAAACAATAATGCAGTCAGTAGCGAAGAGGCCAGTGGTTCTACCATTAAAAATACTGATCTAACATTATTCGGCCATGATTCTAATCCTGCCGATCCAATAAAAGCACAAAAAGTGACGCTGCTAACTGATACCGAAATAGCGCAAGCAAGTAAGACAATTGATGACATTATTAATGAAAAATTAAAAGAAAAAGGCATCATCCCATTAAAGAAAATCGACGATAATAAATTTTTACGTCGTGCTTATTTAGATCTCGGTGGACGCATACCATCTGTTCAAGAAGCAGCTGCATATATAAAAACTCGCAGCAGTAGTAAGCGTGAAAAGTTGGTAGCGGACATTATAGCAAGTGAAGCCTATAATAGTAATATGTTTAATTTTTGGGCTGATTTATTACGTGCCCGCAATAAACTCAAAGATCGTTACAGTGGGTTGCCGTACATTGATTGGATTAAATCCTCTATTCAATCCAATAAACCGTATGACAAATTTATATATGAATTAGTTGCTGCCGAAGGGCCGGCGTTGGCTCGCGGAAATGGAGCTACCGGCTATTATATTCTCGATTCCGGTATGCAGCAAGATAACATGGCAAATACCGTACGTGTGGTACTCGGAACGCGCTTAGCCTGTGCGCAATGTCATGACCACCCATTTGATAAGTGGACACGTCGCGATTTCTTTGAAATGGTCGGATTTACTGAAGGAACTGATACCAGTACTAATTCTCGTGATATTGAGCGCATGGCGAAAAAAATGTCCAAAAATGCGCCCTATTCAGTAGATGATGTTTCACGCGATATCGGTGAAACATTAGGTTTACAAGTAAGCAATAAAAATCCTGGCTCCACATCCTTACCCAAAGATTATCAATACAAAGATGGGCGACCGGGTGAAAAAATTAAACCACTCACCATGTTTGAAGAAGACATTCTTAAAGGCGCTAAAGATAATCCACGTCAGCTATACGCAAAATGGATGACTTCCCCTGAAAATCCACGTTTTACCTTAGTGATTGTCAATCGCATGTGGAAAAAATTGATGAAGGTCGGATTGGTCGAACCAATGGATGACTTCACTGATGACACGAAACCTGCAAATGCTGAATTGGCTGATTACTTAGTGCGCTTAATGGTCAGTGTAAAATATGACCTCCGTAAATTCTTGACGATCATTGCCAGTACCGACGCCTATCAACGCGAAACTATGGAAACTCCAATTGATAAATTTGCTTTTCATCATGAAGGCATGCCGCTGCAACGTTTGACTGCTGAGCAAGTGTGGGATTCATTAATGACTCTAACCATTGAAAATGTAGATTCCATTAAAGGCAACAATGCCAGCGACATGTATAAGTTCTATGATGATAATAAAAATAAATCATTGGAAGATCTTGCTAAAATAGCCCTCGATGTTGGTCAGGTTCGTGATAAAATTCGCGATATGGATGACGAAAAGCGTAAATTACGCGACCAAATGAATAAGGGTGGCAATAAAGATCAATTAAATGGTAAAATTAAACAGATTGATGGTGAACAAGATAAATTACGTAAGCAGTCGGCATTAGTCCCAAGTAAATACGGTAATGAAAATCCGCATGAATGGCGTCGCGCATCCGAATTAGCATCGCCAATGCCACCTGGACACTTCCTTCGTGTATTCGGACAATCTGATCGGTTCTTGATTGATAATGCCTCCATGTCCATGAATATGACGCAATCACTTGAATTGATGAATGGCATGATTGAACAAACCATTTTGACCGACGACAGCAAATCGGTACTCCGTAGTATTATCAACAGTGCGCCAAGCGTTGATGATAAAATTAAAGTGCTCTACGTCGCAATTATGTCACGCATGCCAACATCGCGCGAAATGAGTTATGGCAAAAAAGTCATGTCCTTAGCACCTCGTCGTCGTGGTGCTGAGTACCTTGGTTGGGCTTTGCTCAACAGTGCTGATTTCATGTTCAATCAATAAAATAATTTTATCATCCTCTTTAGGAGTAAAACCGTGCAAAACCCTTACAATCGTCTTGATGAATTATCCCGTCGTCACTTGATGGCGACTGTCGCTAAAGCTGCCTTTGGATTGTCAATAATTCCGGTTTTTGGTGGTTCCAATATTCTCAGCGCTGCGACTCCCAAAAGCGAAATGACATCTGCTCGCCGCAGCAAGCCAGCAACGCGTTGTATTTATCTCTATATGGCTGGTGGCATGACACATATTGATACGTTGGACCCAAAACCTGGTGCAAAAACGATGGGCCCATCAAAAGCAGTAAATTCAAAAGCTGATGGTGTCCAATTAGGTGCTACCTTCTCCAAAACAGCAGAGCACATGAAACATGGCTGCGTCATTCGCAGCATGACGTCAAATCAAGGTGCACACGAACAAGCCACTTATTTGATGCGCACTAGTTATGCACCTCGAAATACCGTGCGTCATCCAAGTATGGCGGCATGGTCGCAATACTTTTTTGCGCAACGCAACGAAACACTACCAGGCGGGATTATGATTGGTGGTGGTGGCGACCACCCACTGTCAGGGTATTTAGAAGCTAAATTTGCTCCCCTTCCTGTCGGCAATCCAGACAAAGGCATTACCAACGTTGCTCCGCCAAAAGGCGTTGACCTACCAGAAATGCGCAATCGCTTGGATGTTTTAGAAGCCCTAAATAAAGGTTTCTATAAACGCTTTGAAGCGCTTAAAGAATTACGTGGACACGAAGACATGTATTTCGACGCAGTAAAATTAATGGCCAGTAAAGATTTAGAAGCATTTGATATCTATAAAGAACCAACAGACGTGCGTCAGAGATATGGTGATAATTTCTTCGGAAAATCCTGTTTATTGGCTCGTCGCTTGGTAGAAAAAGGCGTTCGCTTTATTGATATTTCAAGTGGTGGCTGGGACATGCATGACAATCTGTTTAATGCCATTGAAGAACGTACCACTCCAATTGACCAAGGCCTGTCGGCTTTAATTGAAGATTTAAAAAGCAAAGGTTTGTTAGACGACACATTAATTTGCTTAGTGTCTGAATTTGGTCGCACACCCAATATTAATGACACCAATGGTCGCGATCATTACCCCAAAGCATTTTCTTCCTTATTGATGGGTGGTGGACTCAAAGGTGGCATGTCGTATGGCGCAACGGATAAGGAAGGCCGCGAAGTTATCGAAAATAAAATGGAATGGGAAGATCTAAACGCAACAATCGCATACGGTTTAGGTATGCCATTAGATAAAGTCATTACTTCCCCTGATGGCCGACCATTTACAGTCGCTCACAAAGGTAAGCCCGTTACTGATCTCTTTAAAGCCTAACAGCTTAACAATTGGCATAAAAAATCCCAGGTATCTGCCTGGGATTTTTTTATTAAATAGACCTTTTTATTTCGCCCTATTTTATACCAATTCCGGCTCACTATATCCTAAATAATAAGACACTTACATGGAGGACCGCAGAAACGGAGAAATACTAAGGTGGAAATCCTGTGGTTATTGAAAAAAGCACAGCATTCCTCTTCGGTTCTCTGGTTCTCCATGTTTATTTGTTGCCATTACGGATGATTTGTGGAGGAATGAGTATTATCTCCACCACTGTACTAATTTCGAGCCGGGATAAAATGCTGCCATTATATCGCCTGCGCTGCTACCGGTGCGAGCCATGTGATAAGCACTGACTTGTGACATGCCGACTCCATGACCAAAGCCGCGGCCTTCAACCACTAAAATACCGCCTTGAGCAGATGCTACCACACACTTTGTCCAATTAGTAGAACGCACTTGTCCCGGGCCGACAGCTAGCCGAAAAGAAGCCGCGCTCATTTCCGAATCTATTTCCTGATTATTTTTAATATGTCGAATCAATACTTTTGCTACGCGATTTGAATCAGCAAAACGATTTATTGTTCGCACCGCAACCACATCACCTAAACGCAATCTTTCTTCTGGGTGATTCGCTGTCCATTTTTGTAGATTAGCCGAGACTGTGGTCATTGGTATTTGCACCCGCCAATTGACATGAGTTGTGCTCATGCCCAAAGCCTCTGCTCCTAATATACCAGCTGGATCTGCGACTGAAGGCATCACCGCAGTCATGTCGGTTATATTATCTGCACCGGTTAATTGCGGTCGAAAATTGGTCGCACTTTCGGTCTGGCCTCCTGAACAGGCATGAAATAAGGCAGGAACAGGTAAATTATGAGCGACAATTAATTGTCCGCGCGTCTGATCCAGAGCAACCGCCATGCGGTTATTTAATGGCTTTAAACCTCCATATGCCATATCGACAGTATAGTGCCAATGTAATTGCCAAGGATTTCTATGATTCACTAAATAACGATCGAGCGTATAACTGCGCGCAACCACTGCTTGTGCTTTAATCGACTCGAAAGGCCAATTTGGACTAATTTCTGTCGGTAAAACTCCTCGTAAATATTGCTCTAATCCTACGCGTTCAATTAATTGTGCTTTTCTGCTCGCCTGATCAATAACGACTTCTGGTTGCCCGCTAAATGAGAGTAATTGTGGCTTGCCAAATGGCGGATCTAACTCAGCAGAAAATGTTGGGCCATTAGCTATTGGCTGCACTTGTATGCGCATGCTTTGACCAAATAAAGCTGGGCCTGTTAAATTTGTCATTAACCCATTACCCGTCGCACGAACGCGCAAATTACCTGCAGGAATTACGAGGCGCTCACCCGCGTGCTGAATGATGGCGCCACGTGGCAATTTAAGAGCTACTTCGGGACCGGATGCTAATAATACTCCAATTAATGGTTCACTGGTTATTGTCGGTAATTGTCGTTTAACTGGACCCGTTGGTGGTGGGCCTGCAGGAGTAACTACCTCTGGCGTGGTTGTAATTGGTTCTGGTGATGCCGTGCGTTCGTAAGGAGGCGCATTCGTTACACGTGTCGGTGCCGAGCTGCCGTAATTTCCCTGCCGTGCTCGACCTGGGTTCGTAATCTGACAGCCAATAATGACCATGAGTACAAATCCGATAGAACACCAATGCAGTGAACGCTTCATAATACCTCAACGTGAAAAGTGGTCGTAAATCCGTCGAAAGCCATAGAAACATCCTGCGGTAAACGCGACTGCCATTTTTGATAGTGCACTTCGTAACCCATATGCGTCAACACTGTGCGTTGTGGGCGCAATCGCGCAATAATCGCCTGGGCTTCGTCCCAATTAAGATGCGTAGAATGTTCTTGCTCACGCAACATGTCGAGCACCAACAGATCAATATTTTTTAAATAGGCCTCTGCTTCCTCGGGAAGCATTTTTAAATCCGTCAGCCATGCCATATTTCCACAACGAAATCCCGTTGTTCGTCCAGCTGGTCCATGGCTCATGTAAAATGGTATGACAGGCAATCCTGCTATTATATGTCTGTCTCCATCTTTCATTGCCTCAGTGGTTAATGCGGGGCTACCCATAAAATAAAATTCTTCACGCTTTCCAAAGCAATACGGAAACATGGCGGTTACCGCTTCCAAATGTTCGTCATGACCATAAATAGGAATGGGCTGACCTCCCATCAGGCGATTAAGATGTCGTAAATCATTAATACCGTGCGAGTGATCGGCATGATCGTGCGTTAGTAAAACTGCATCACAGCGTGTAATGCACTTTGCGGGATAGGTACGGCCATCCCAGGTCCGATCCGGATCACGCATTTGGTGCTGCAAGTCCGGACCCGCATCAATTAAAATAATTTGTTCATCTGGGCCATATAAAACGGCACCGGCTCGACGACGAAGATCTTTAGGATCATCCGACCAAAAATGCGGATAGCCCCACGGTGGATTGCCGTGGCTTGTGCCACATCCCGTAATCAGCAATGTCCACGTGGTGCTCTGCGCGCTCATTGATAGCATTGGAAGCACTTTATAGACATTATCAAAGCATCAGTTCTGTGCCGCTAGCACACAAATTTCAATTTAATTATTACATTTAGTGCGTTTTGGGACATTGTCAGGGATGCACTTGCACCGTAGATGGTTTGCGGACGCTCACATCCATGCCACATGTGATTATTGTCGGAGCAGGAATTACTGGTTTAAGCGCAGCGCACGTATTAGCTGACGCAGGATGGCAGGTTCATATAATTGATAAAGAGACCCAACCTGGTGGAAGATTTACCACACTTCATTTCGGAGATAGTGCACGAACGATTGATAATGGAGCGCAGTTTCTAACCACGCGAGATCAGCGTTTTGCCAATGCTGTTGCCGCGTGGGAAAAAAATGGCTGGGTTAAACAATGGTGTCATGGCATCCCCCTCTTAACTGCATCCGGAATTAATTATGAGCAAGATGGGTTTCCTCGATTTATTGGCAGTAACGGCATGCACCAGTTGGCAAGTACATTAGCACTCGGTTTTGATATTCAATTAAGGGCTACCGCTAAGCATCTTACAATTACTGATAAGCTTTGGGACGTCGCGTGGGAGTCTGAAGAAAATAATACTGACAAAACTAATGTAACGCGTGCAGATGCCATTATTTTAACGCAACCGGCTCCTAGTCTAATTCCCCTCCTCTCATCATCTCAGATTAGCGTTCCTAACGAAATACGTTCCATTCGCTATGCCCCATGTTTTTCATTGGCTGTGGATTTTTCTGAACAAATCACGCCACTATTACCACCACCGGGGGCTGTACGTGTAGATGATCCTGCTAGCCCACTGATGTGGGCTGCTACAGCGCATGGACGAGGGCTGTCACGTAACGGAGATGCATTAGTATTGCATGCTAGCGAGATCTGGACCACGACTCACCTCACCCAATCAATGGAAAATAAATCGAAATTATTAATTAAAGACAGTCAAGAAACGCTCATGCGCCTTGGTATAAGCGCAGATATTTTATCATTGTCTTCGATTGCCCGACAATGGATTAACAGCCGTTGTGTGGCACCAATAGCTCAACCATATGTGCGTCTACAAACACCTGCTCCATTATTTATTGCAG
>JAHEDF010000432.1 GCA_024641365.1 Planctomycetota bacterium
ATTTTCTAATCCCCATCTATGAATTCATGCTAATTTTGGCTGGTCAGAAGCATATTTCTCTCTTCGTTTCGGAGACGGCTCTATGACCATTACATCTCAGGTCACCATGACACTCCAGAGTCCCTAACATCAGACAATGCGCGTTGAGAATCCAGGCTGGGACTTGCCTTACGACATTTGACTCCATGCTAGGTCTTCAACTGGGTCCATCAGATCCGCGAGGCGTTACCGCGGTACCCAGCAGCAAAGAGCTTATAACGCGCTCTTCGTGTTACATAAGGCTGTAATTAGCGCAGCAAATTCCACTAGGACAACAGAACAACACTACTTCAGCAATTTCGTAATTGTGAGTGGTAAAACTGAGAACAAGAATGGAACTGATTGGATCAACAAATGGTAGAACTGCGACAAGCTAATTCACCCAACAATTTCATGAATTCGCGCGCTGCCAACAGTGGTGTGGGCAGCATAAGCAGCGTCGTGATTTATTTTAACCAACTCTCCCCAGACGTCACATGTGCGGCGTCTATTAAACAACCCCACTAGCGAGGAATATCCAGTGGCTACTACCGGTACTGTCGTGCGTTTTGATCGTCGTCGTGGTTATGGCTTTGTACAGCCAGATGACGGCGGTGAAGACGTTTTCGTTCACCAAAATAATATCAACATGGAAGGCTTCCGCTTCCTCCAAGTCGGCGAACGCGTGTCGTACGAATTGGAAGTCGGCGAAAAAGGCATGAAGGCCGTTGGCGTTGCCTTGTTGGAACCACGTGCGCCACGCCCTAATCGCGATGACGATTACGGCGATAACGGCGACTACGATGATCGCGACAATCGCGATGCACCACGTCGCGAAAGCCGCCCACCAAAAGCACGTCGCAGCCATAATTCCCATGCTGATGACAACGGCCAATTAGAAAAATTACGCCGTAAACAAGAACGCTTAATCAGCATCTTAGTCGAAAAAGGCGTGATAGCTCCTGGTGAAATTGACGGTTTAGAAGCCGCTCAAGCACCAGCCTCAGCTGATGAAGAAGCCGCTGCACAAGCAGAAGCTCAAGCCTAATTCAGACCAAAATAGTACGTTTGCTAATTCCATTAGCGACTTACTTGTGATGATGACCTGTAATAACCCACAGCACGTACTGTGGGTTATTACGTGTGGTGAGAGCCTTGCGAATTACCATCCGATTAATAAAAATCGGCATTAGAAAATCATAAACACCAATAATCTATTCAAATTCGTTTGGTTAATAAACCATTTGCTTACAAGGCTATGTCAAAAAACGGCAAGAGTGCCCCATATGCAAGGCGTCCGAAGACGAAGCATAGCAGCGCTATGTGAGGATGAGGCAACGAAGCAGATGGGGTGCTATTGCCGTTTTTTGGTTTACCTATTCGTTAGCAGTATCGCATAGCTGCACACTGCGAATCTTGCGCTTTTCGCACCCCCTTCAAGGTTAGCTCACTATGCCAAGTAACGAATTAACCCAAGTCATCATTTTCGGCGCATCGGGCGATTTAACCGCACGTAAATTAGTGCCAGCATTATTCGCTGCTCATCAGGAACAGTTTTTTCCCGGACGTTTTCAATTAATCGGGGTTGCTCGCCGTCCATGGGACGATGCTGCTTTCCGTGATGTGTTAGATAAAACCGCCGCCAAAACCAAAAATCACGACCAAGAAAAATGGCAGGATTTTTTACGGCTTACGAGTTACGTGCAAACGCATCTCGATACCAGTGACGACTACGCTCATTTAGGAAAACGATTAGACGACATTGCTGGCGGTCCAGCGCATCGTGTTTTCTACTTGGCCATTAAACCTGATTTATTTTTGCCCTCGGTGAGCAACTTAAAATCCGCTGGCTTGTTAGATCAAACTGCCGGTCTTAAACGTCGCCTCGTCGTTGAAAAACCATTTGGTACCGATTTAGCAACCGCACAGCATCTCAATGTTGAATTACTAAAATTAATTACTGAAGACCAACTTTATCGCATTGATCATTATCTCGGCAAAGAGACGGTACAAAATTTATTAGTATTCCGTTTTCGCAATGCTTTTTTTGAGCCGCTCTGGAATCAAAAATATATTGAATTAGTGCAAATCACCGTGGGCGAAACCGTCGGTATGGAAGGTGGGCGCGGCGGTTATTACGATACGTCGGGTGCAATTCGTGATATTTTACAGAATCATCTTTTACAATTAGTCGCTTTGGTCGCCATGGAGCCGCCAGCAACACTCAAATCAAAATCAATTCGCGATGAAAAAGTAAAAGTTTTACATTGCTTACGCCCATTAACCGACATGCCGGATGCCGACAATCATATTGTACGTGGGCAATATGCCGGTTATCGCGAAGAGCAGGGTGTAAATCCGACAAGCGACACGGAAACCTACATCGCCTGTCGCACCTATATTGATAATTGGCGTTGGGGCGGAGTACCGTTTTTACTGCGCACAGGTAAACATTTACCGGCTCGCTATACCTCTATCACCGTTCAATTTCGTATGCCGCCAACCACGCTGTTTGGCAGCTACAATGAATGCCATTTACGCCCTAACCGCATTACCTTACGCATTCAGCCTGATGATGGCATTGATCTGGATTTTGATGTTAAGGAACCTGGTTCAGGATTAGTTATTCGCCCAGCGAAATTAAATTTCAATTATAACGATTATTTTCACCACAAACCGAGTCCAGAAGCCTACCAACGATTATTACAAGACGTAGTTACTGGTGACCAATCATTATTTATTCGTTCCGATGAAGTGGAAGAAAGTTGGCGTTGGGCTGATAGTCTACGTGACGCCATGCAGCAAACCCCAGTGCATACCTACGACAAAAATACCTGGGGACCGAAAGCCAGCGATGCATTATTTGGAGAATGCGAAGGTCGCTGGACGACGGGCTAATGTGTTAAATAGCGAAGGCGTTAATTACTAGTAATTAACGCCTTCGCATTCTAAAGATTATTTTACAGCGTATTAATCTTTATTAGCTTCTACTGCCTTACCTTGGTTTTTCTTTTTAATGGCCTTGGCAATGCGATCTGTACCACGGCGAATCCGATTGGTAATGGGGCGTGCGAAACGTGCCGTGCCAGCAACAACTACACGAGCAATACGTTTAGTTGCATTTTTGACCGGTGGCGAACGCAAAACATACAACACTAACGCTAAAATACATATGACAGTAAATGCCGTTACTAATAAGCCCCACCAGGTATCAAAAAATCCTTGGCTGGCTAAATAACTCATAACCCCAGGTTTTGCGGCAGGTGGCGGTTCAACTTTGGCAATCGCCGCAACTTCACGCTGCGTTGGCATGCTGTATTGTTCTGGAGCTAAAACAGCTAATGACTGTCGCGTTGCCAATACCAATACATCTTTATTTGATTTTAACATCGGTTCTAACATGTCGACTGCTTCTAGGCGATCAGTGCGCATGCCACCTAATGCTTGAATGGCAGTTAACTGTTCCTTTTCATCTTCCGAATTTAAACGATTTGCAATGCCACTTAGTCGCTCATTTGCTTCTAAACGGTTAGCGCGATACCATGCCTCCCATTTTTCCTTATCCTGATTAAAATCTGCGCCGGTTAATCGCCTTAATGATCGCAAAGCTGCTTCACCGACACCATTATCTTTATGCATGATGCCAATGAGCGCTGGCACAACACGCATGTCATCGCCAGCTCCCAAACAAATTGCAGCTTGTTCTGCTACCATTGCTTTTTCATGCGTTAATAAACCTTCAACCATTAGGCGTTGATCGATATTCGCCACGCCAATAGCGGTCATGGCACGCAACGCACGATCCACCACTAACGGATCATTGTGCCGCAACATGGGCACCA
>JAHEDF010000433.1 GCA_024641365.1 Planctomycetota bacterium
GTTCGCTAATTCCAGGCGGCAAACCTGTGCTGGGTTTGTAGGTCATCAGGACGATGGCATCCGGATAGATCGGGAGGCGCTGAGCCAATTCTTGCGGCCACACGGCAAGCGGTTGTTTGGTCAGTCGCCCCAAAAATTGATATTCACCACGATAGGGCTTTACGCGAATAACCGTGTGTCCAGCTGCCTGCCAAGCTGCGACCCGTTCGGATATGTCTTTCAAGTCATAGGCTGGGCGCACGACCTGATGAAAACAAATATGCAACATAATAACGACCGCTATTTCAGTAATAATGAGCGGATATAAAGCCTGTTGCGCAGTTTGGGAACGCACCGACATGGTCAGTAGTAAAACACAGGCAATGGCAACGCCGGGCTGCCAACCTAATGCCTGTCCCCATGCTTGCGGTGCGGCTTCACGATTTCCTAAGCTCATTATTTGTAACGCTTCCACCGATAATAATGGGCCAACGATCATGACCACTGCAATAATTATAAAGAGCGCATAAATAGGAGTATCATCAAAGCGGCGCCGTGGTGATTTATCATCATACAAAAGACGTGCAAAAATTATTGCTGCTGGTGGTATGAGCGGCACTAAATAATGCACCTGTTTACCCGTAATTATGCTATGAATAATAAATACGGAGATAATCCATATGCAGGCCAAACGAATCCCTGGGTCGCGCCATATTTTTGGAAAAAGGTGAAATCGTCGCCACAGCGGTGGCCATATAATCCACGGTGCAACCAGGGCAGGTAAAAAAGGGAGAAACCACCACCACGCGTGGGCATGGGCGTTAACCTCATCGCTGCCAGCAATGCGTCCCGCGCTTTGATGCCATAAAATAGCATCAGCATAAGCGGGACCTCCACGTTCACAGGCTGGAATTACCCAGGCTAATGATAAACCGCCACCAATAATGATGGCTATAATAAGTCCACTATACCACGTTATCATTTCTCGTTTTGGCAAAGTCGCCCACCATGGCGCTAACAAGGCAACGGGTAAAATATGAACAAGAATAACCGGTCCTTTGCTTAAAATTCCAGCGCAAATACCAATCGCGACCAATAGCCATCCGCTCATTTTATTTTTGCATGCAACCACTGACATGCCCAGCATCGCTGTAAGTGCGCATGCTGAAATTAACATATCAAACATGGTGAGTGTTGCGAAAATTAACCAAAACAACATACCAATCATTAACCAAGCCGTTAAATGATCGACACGCGTTTTAGGAAACCACAAACGCGCCAATGTAATGGTAAGCATCAAAGTAATGCCTGCAAAAATCGGCGCGACACACCGTGGCCACCAATCATTCACGCCAAATAGCCACCAACCTGCATGCATGCACCAAAATAATAATGGCGGCTTATGGTGATATGGCTCATCTAATAAATGCGGCACTAAAAAATCACCGCGCACCCACATTTCCCATGCAACCGATAAATACCGCGTTTCATCTATGGGAATTGGTGGTCGCAAATAAAGAGCCACAAAAACCATTACTACTAAAACGGCACACGGCCCTTTCAGCGTTTGCCACCACGTCAACGGCCTGAGCGATTGGTCGATTACATGCACAAGCGCACGCTATAGCGGCACAATGAACCGACTAGCCATGCCATGAAACAGCTCTGCGTGGACAAATAACTATAAAACCAACGTGCAAAGCAGTCCATGGAGCGCAGGTTTTTGCCGAACCCGACTGCTTGAGATCATTACATGAGTTAGATACTACGCGGATACAGTCCTGTTCGACAGACGGTTTTCATGTGAGGAGAATCCCATGCCCGCACGTTCCAAAGACGCATTTATTACCAACGACTTTTTATTACAGACACGTTGGGCACAAGAATTGTACCATGGCTATGCAGCAGAACAGCCGATTATAGATTACCATTGTCACTTACCGCCAGAACAAGTTGCTGAAAATACGCAGTTTGAAAACCTATCAAAAATTTGGTTAGCAGGCGATCATTATAAATGGCGTGGCATGCGCTCAAATGGTATTGATGAGCGTTTTATCACCGGCAACGCCAGTGACTGGGAAAAATTTGAGGCGTGGGCAGCGACGGTGCCAGCGTGTTTACGCAATCCCTTATACCACTGGACGCATTTAGAATTAAAACGCCCATTTGGTATCAGTGATCGCTTATTAAACCCAAGCACGGCAAAATCAATTTGGGACGAATGTAATCAAAAATTAAAAACCAAAGCATTTTCAGCGCGTGGCATCATGCAACAAATGAATGTGCGTGTAGTGTGCACAACCGATGACCCAACTGATAACTTAGAACATCATCGCGCTGTAGCACAAAGCGATTTTTCAATTCAAATGCGCCCAACGTGGCGACCTGACAAAGGCGCCGCAGTCGAATCGCCTAAATTATTTAATGCGTGGGTGGATAAATTAGCGAAAATCACCAAAATAGATATTCGCTCTTTTGATTCGTATTTAGAAGCGCTGAAAAAACGACACGACTTTTTTCATGCCAATGGCTGTCGTTTAAGTGATCATGGATTAGAAACCGTACCAACCATGGACTATACTGAACGGCAAATACGTAGCGCCTTCACGCGCATACGCGGTGGCGCAGCATTAGATGGTGCTGAACAAGAGCGCTTTAAAGCAGCCATGCTCTATGAAGGCGCGTTAATGGATCACGCCAAAGGCTGGGTACAGCAATTTCATATTGGTCCAATCCGAAACAATTCGACACGCATGTTTAAAACGTTAGGCCCAGACACTGGATTTGACTCAATTGGTGATGCAAATTATGCGAAACCATTATCGCGTTTCTTAGATCGTTTGGATGTCGATAATCGCCTCGCAAAAACTATTTTATATAATATTAATCCAAAAGAAAACCATGTGCTTGGTACCATGATTGGAAATTTCCAGGATGGGAGCGTGGCCGGTAAAATGCAATTTGGCAGTGGTTGGTGGTTCTTGGATCAAAAAGATGGCATGGAACAACAAATAAATGCGCTGTCCAATTTAGGGCTGTTGTCGCGTTTTGTTGGTATGCTGACGGATTCGCGCTCGTTCTTGTCCTACACACGTCACGAATATTTCCGCCGCATATTATGTAACATGCTTGGTAACGAGATTGAAGATGGCCAGTTACCGCGTGATATGAAATTGCTTGGCAACATGGTCGCCGACATTTGCTATAACAACGCAGCACAGTTTTTTGATTTCGGCTTAGGTAGCGTTGAAATTCCAAAATCAGCAAAAAGGGCAGCCAAACGCCCCTAATGCGTTACATATGAATCACTCTGCTACGAGGCCCTTGCGACGTATCACTTGAAACCGTCAGACATGTCCCCAGCATGCCTTGACCGTTGGTTTAATTTCAGGCATAATCTGTTGGTAAACCTTTTCGGGAATCGGCGAACTCACAGTTCAAGGCATCGTTTGCATGAATGATCTTAATAGTGCTAAACAAGCGATACAACGGATTGGTCAATCCTTTGGTGATTACACCTTTTATCACATCTTAGCTGAAGGCGGGATGGGAATTATTTTAGAAGCAGAGCACAAAGTTATTCATCGCAAAGTTGCTCTTAAAATTGTGAGTCCTAAATACGCGGCGCGAAATGGTTACAGCCCAGAATTAATTGATACGTTCATGCATGAAGCTCGCGTCTTGGGCGCTATTGATCATCCGAATGTAATTACACTCTTTGATGCCGGTTTAGTAGGACAATGTCCCTACATGGCTATGCGCTTAGTTGGTGGCGGCGACTTAGGAACACGTGTTGCGAATTTCGGGCCACTCGGTGATGAATTAGCGTTGAGAATTTTACGTGATTGTGCGGCGGGTATTCATGCCATGCATTTA
>JAHEDF010000434.1 GCA_024641365.1 Planctomycetota bacterium
TTGTCGTAGATATCATCGTATCATTTCCCCAATAAATCGAATTTAAGCGGGCTCTCTACTAGAGAGTGACGATTTGTCTGCCTAGGCAATAACAAAATTGTATTGGTAAACAAGTATTACCCCACAAAAAATTCACAGTAAATTTCCGCGAAGTTTTGAAATCAAGCGTTTAAAGTGAATCTGAACGGGAAGTGACAGTGTGTCTATGTTCAGAAATGAATTTTAAACAACGGAATTTGCAAAAAAATTATAGCGTGACTAATCACGAGCCGAAGGCGAGCGGACGCCGAGTGACGGTGGGCGGGCAAAATAGTCGCGTAGCGACGCCCGCCCATTTTTTCCTAGCGCAGCGTAGAAAAAAAGCTCATGACAAAGTCCGTGGGGTTTGGGGCGCAGCCCCGAAACAAAAAGCCCCCGAAACTAACCAGCCAGAATCGCGTTCAACGTCGCACTCGGGCGCATGGCCGCTGACACTTTTGCAGGATCCGGTTGGTAGTATCCACCGATGTCATTGGCCTTGCCTTGGACGCTGACTAATTCATCAACAATTTTCTTTTCGTTGGCGGATAATTTTTCCGCGATGGCGGTGAAAATGGTTTTGATGTTCGCATCTTTATTTTGTGCGGCTAACGCCTGAGCCCAGTAGAGGCCTAAGTAAAAATGTGAACCGCGATTATCAATGCCAGCGCCGACTTTACGTGCAGGGGATTTATCGTTTTCTAAAAATTTGCCGTTCGCTTCATCTAAGGTTTCGGCCAATAATTTTGCACCGGCGTGATTGAAGGTGTCGCCGACATGCTCGAATGACGCGGCTAAGGCAAAGAATTCACCCAGGCTGTCCCAACGCAGGAAATTTTCTTCGACAAATTGTTGTACGTGTTTTGGCGCTGAACCACCAGCACCAGTTTCAAATAAACCGCCGCCTTTTAACAGTGGTACGATGGACAACATTTTGGCGGAGGTGCCAACTTCTAAAATCGGGAATAAGTCGGTTAAATAATCGCGCAGCACATTGCCAGTGACGGAAATGGTATCTTTGCCAGCGACCAAGCGTTCCAAGGTGAACTTCGTTGCAGCAGCGGGTGCTAATATGTGAATGTCTAAGCCATTGGTATCATGTTGGGTTAAATAATTTTTAACCTTGGCAATTATTTGTGCGTCGTGTGCACGTTTTTCATCCAACCAAAATACCGCTGGCGTGTTGCTTAAACGTGCGCGTTTGACGGCTAATTTTACCCAGTCTTGAACGGCGACGTCTTTGGTTTGGCACGCACGCCAAATATCACCAGCGGAAACGCTGTGCTCAAAAATAGTTTTACCACTGTCATCAACAACGCGCACCGTGCCATCAGCAGGAATTTCAAAGGTTTTATTATGTGAACCATATTCTTCGGCAGCTTGCGCCATTAAACCAACATTTGGTACGGTGCCGATGGTTTTTGGATCGAGTGCGCCGTTGGCTTTACAGAATTCTACGGTGGTTTCATAAACGCCAGCGTAACTGCGATCTGGCACCAGCGCGAGGGTATCAGCGAGCTTGCCGTTGTTATCCCACATTTGCCCACCAGCACGAATCATGGCTGGCATCGATGCGTCGATAATGACGTCACTTGGCACATGTAAGTTGGTGATGCCTTTATCCGAATTCACCATCGCTAATTGTGGGCCGTTGGCATAGGCTGCTTTAATATCGGCTTCGATGGTGGCTTTTTGGTCAGCTGGCAGGGTGGCAATTTTACTGATTAAATCGCCTAAACCATTTTTCAGGTCGACGCCAATTTTAGCAAAGGTGTCGCCATGCTTAGCAAATAAATCTTTAAAGAAGGCCTGTACTGCATGTCCAAAAATGATTGGGTCAGAGACCTTCATCATGGTCGCTTTTAAATGTACCGATAATAATACGCCTTCTTTTTTGGCTTGGGCAATTTGCTCATCAAAAAATGCAACTAAGGCTGACTTGCGCATGACGGTGGCATCTAAAATTTCGCCATCCTTGAGTGGTGTTTTATCTTTTAAAACTTGGACAGAGCCATCGGCTTTTACTAATTCGATGCGTACGTTGGTTGCTGTTGAATTTGTGTATGATTTTTCATTTGCGAAAAAGTCACCATCGCTCATAGCGGTGACGCGGGTTTTTGACGTTTTTGCCCACGGTGAATTGACGTGCGGATGTGCTTTAGCATAGGCTTTGACTGGTTTCGGAGCGCGACGATCTGAATTACCCTCACGCAATACCGGGTTCACTGCCGAGCCCAGCACTTTGGCGTAGCGCGCGCGAACGTCTTTTTCTACATCGGTGGCAGGCGTTTCAGGGAAGTTGGGAACCGTGATGCCCTTGGCCTGAAGTTCGGTGATGGCTGCTTTTAATTGCGGGACTGAGGCACTGATATTGGGTAATTTAATGATATTGGCTTCCGGCGTCAGGGTCATTGCACCTAACTCGGCCAAAGCATCGGGCATTTTTTGCGCTTCGGGTAAGTGGTCAGAAAATGCTGCTACAATGCGAGCCGCTAATGAGATGTCGCGAGTTTCGACCTTGATGCCGGAATGTTTGGTAAAGGCCTGAACGATCGGCAAAAATGAGTACGTTGCTAAAGCAGGGGCTTCGTCGGTGAGCGTGTAGATGATGGTGGGCGTCGTTGTCATGGATGTAACCAGTCGGATCTGAGTGAGGGGTCGCCAGCTAAGTGCCTTTGTAGCGCCGGTCAAAGGCTAAAAGCTGGTTCGTCGTGCAGCGTTAGTTGATGCATTGGAAGCTATGCAGAAGAGCGCCCGTGTTGGGTCTGGAGGTCCGGAGAGCCGGGACTCCGGAAGTCTTGCGAGTTCAGCAGGTAAAATCTAACGGACGATTTGCGTGCAGCTCCATGAAAGGTGGCGCTACGCGCAGGCAAAATCGCAATTATTTAATTTTGATTTCTCATGCACAAGACCTCCGGACTTCCGGACTTCCGGACTCTTCTGTGGCATATGCCCAGATCTATTCTTGTCCAACCCGGGTGAGTCCTTTGACTCGCGGTTTTCACCATCCAAGAAGGAAACCATATGAAACTCTTATCTTTACTTACATGCCTGTCAGTAATAGCACTCAGTTTGACCAGTTGCGGTGGAGATCGTTGCCCTGCTTGTGATGCAGAGGATAAAAAGGCTGCGGCTTGTTGCGACATGCCAGCTGCATTAATTGCGGTGATGACTCCAACTGCAGGAAATAAAACAGCAGGTAAAGTAGAATTTACGCAAGTTGCTGCTGGTGTGCGCGTGGTTGCTGATATCAGTGGATTAACTCCAAATAGTAAGCATGCGATTCATATTCATGCATTTGGTAATATCAGCGCGGCAGATGGTTCCGCAGCTGGTGGTCATTATAATCCAGGTGGTCATCCACACGCAGGTCCCGATGCCGAACATCATCATGTCGGTGATTTAGGAAATTTAACGGCAGATGCAGCCGGTAATGCGCATTATGAAATGATTGCGAAAGGCGCGAGTTTATGTTGCGGTGATGCGCCAATCGTTGGCCGGAGTATTATTATTCATGCGCAGGCGGATGACTTGACCTCGCAACCATCTGGCAATGCCGGACCGCGAATTGCGCAAGGCGTTATTGGTGTAGCGAAGTAATTTATTCTGGGATAATTAATCCGTAAAAATTATGTCGTTGCCTGTGCGACCAGTGGTTATGTCGCACAGGCGCTTACATCTATTAATAAACCATGCAGACGATGATGGCATAGCAGGCTGCTGAAAAAGTAGACTGCGGGGTTGAAGGGGGCCGTCTGGCCCCCTTAGGCTAAGAGTCTGTTTTAATAAATTG
>JAHEDF010000435.1 GCA_024641365.1 Planctomycetota bacterium
TAACGCGTCCTACCAGCCGAGTGGAACCGATACCCTATCGGTTATTCGTGATCAACCCTATGTGCCACCCGCACCAGACGTGTCGTTGTCGCGCAATGGTAATAATATTAATCACAATGGCAGCGATGCATATCCGTATATCGGCGTTATGAGTGTCCCTTATTTAATAACGTATTCGGTAAAAAATAGCGGAACTGTCCTCATGACAGTGGGTAGCATTACTGCATCACAACAAACGAATTGCAGCGCTTCTGTAAACACGTCACCTGGCGGATCCATCTCTCCAGGCACGTCATCAAATTTAATATTGTCAGTGACGCCAAGCTCAGCAGGGGCGTGGTCGTGTAAAATATCAATGGTGACTAATGACCCAGATGAAAATCCTTTTGTGTGGACAATCACTGGATCAGCGACAGCCACACCACAGCCAGAAATTCAAATTCAGCGCGGCAGTTTAGTTATCACCACTGGTGCCAACGACGTGATACCGAACGCTGTGCCGCCAGGGCAAAATTTTCCGCTTGCGTATGCTGTTCATAATTTTGGTTCCGATACGCTTAACATTGGACCCATTAATTTACATACTTTCGATAATTGCGCAGTGGTTGTCGATGGCGCCTCTACCTCCATTGCAGCCAAAGGCAGCAAATCATTTACACTAACGATTAAACCAACTGCTGCCGGGCCGTGGTCGTTCAAAGTCAGCCAGCCTTCCAATGACGCTTCGGAAGCGTTAACAAATTGGACAGTCAGTGGCACGGCACGCGATGAAATCATCGTCAACAACCAAAGCGCGTGTGGGCTTGGTGGTGGTTTTGCCCTGTTTTTGTTGGCCATCGGTTTGTCGGCCATGTCGTTATTTACAAATCGCACCGCGACGCGCACGTCATCGGTATTAGTCGGCACCACTGCTATCGCAGGATTATTGTTGCCAGCTGATAGTGCGTGTGCAGCTGATTGGAATCATTCCGTCGGCTGGAATACCGATGTCGATTGGGATAGAGATCATACGCCAAATACGTCGCCCATTAATGATTGGCGTCTTGGCTATACGATGTTGCCAACCGCGGCTGATATTTCTTTAAGTGATAAATCAGGCAGTGGCTTCAACCCGAATTACAGTTTGGAAACCGATTGGGATCGGGCTGGACGCACCGGTGTGATGTGGATGACGCCGTGGAGTGGTATAGGCATCGACATGGATTTTTTTCTCGCGGCAGAACTGAGCAGTAACAATTGCGTGCTGAAAGCCGGACCAAATTATCCCAAAGTCGATTTTCGTTCTTTTCAACTCACCGCCCATCCCGGTCTGTGGTTTAAATTAGTCGATAGATTACACGTCGAAATAAATCCGTTCCTCAGCCTCGGCTACGCACAAGTCGATTATGGTTCAGCCGGTGATGGCGGGGATTTATATTACGAATTCGGCCTGCGCCTCGCTTCCTATTATACGTGGCGCAACGGTTTTCAGCTCGGTGTACAAACTGGTTATCTCTACGGCATCACCAACGGCGAAAGCAGCGGTAATGGCTTTAATTATGACACCGATATTAGTTTTCAGGGTTTGTTTTTAGGCCTGCAGCTTGGGTATCGGCTGTAACTTAGCTGCATCATCCAATAGACCAGAAACACGTTCACAATTCACGTCCTTAAAACCGCTCTATTAAACACGGTTTTAAGGTGTTATTGCAAATAGAGACTAGCAGGATTTAACAATCAAATCGTCATTAAAATTAGGATTCTATTAAAATTTGAGCACCCCTCATATCATATTTTATGTATGAGAAAAGCAGTTTTAAATCAATTAAGTTAGTACCGGCAAAACGTCGTTAGACGTCATCCATAAAATTTTCGGGGCATCTCTCTGGTATAATTAGTTATCAAATTCGCTGATCATTTACCGCTTGCTCCCCACTCCCCTGTCGATTCGCTGGTGGACATGACCGTCATGATCGCATTCACCAGTGCCGATGGCGAAGAACGTGAGGAGGAATGGCCCTCTATAGAGCGGTTTCGTTTATGGGCTATTGCGGAGCGTTTGGCGTGTTCGTTTACTGCCTATGAGGATGACGATGGTGAATGGGTGGTGGTTGAAAAAGGGCGCATTTCGGTGACGCGATGACAGATCGTATTGAGTCGCCAACGCAACCGGCGCAAATCGTAACGCGTAAACGCCGGGCTACTTTATCTGGTTATGAAAAAACCCCGATAACTGCCATCGTCATGGTGTCGTCTCAGCATGCAGCTTTAGAACGCGTTATTGCGGCGGTGTCTTTTAGTGAATCGGTATTAGTTTTTTGCAACACGCCAGCATTAGCCACACACTGTGCTCAATTTGCTGATAAAGATATTACTGTGGTTTGTGACGAATCGCAGTCGCTGCAGGACCATTGGCAACATGCTATAGAGATGGCCAAACACGATTGGATTTTACTTCTACACGACGATGAAGTCTTGGATTATGAGGCCGCCACAACGGTGCAGGTATTAGAATGGTTTGATCATACACGCGCATGGCGCATTGCGCGTCATTTGCATGTGGGCAAACAAGAAATTCGTTACGGTGGTTGGGCTGATACGGATCATATTCGTTTATTTCATCGTGGTCATGCGACCTTACAAATTGATACGTTAATGCCACGCATTTATGTCGCTGGGGCAGTTCATTTATTACCAGGGGCTGTGCACCGTCATGCACTACAAAATATCGCTGATATTATTCCAGCGATTACCAAACAACCAGGGTTGTACGGCTGGACTGTTGGTCATCACACCGCCTCGCCCTTTGTGTTAGTCGTGCGTGGATTTGCCGCCTTTTTTAGTCGTTACTTTATACGATTCGGATGGCGCGATGGTTATAGCGGGCTGATCTTAGCACTTACCGCCGTGGTGACGAGCACATTAATTAGTTTACCAAAAAATTCAGCAACATCTGAATAAATTAGTCGCCGCAGTACGTTGGTTGGTCGATTTGGAGAAAATGGATTATAAATAAAATTTGTAAATGTCATTAATTATTATTTTATAACTTCCAGAATGGTTTTTATTTCACCCGCTGGATAACGAAATGCGTAATATTTTTCCCAACGGCGTAATCCGAACAATGCAACCATGATTCTGGGTAAATAACTAAATACTGAACGCGGAAATGTGACTTCGACTGATATTTGTTTAAAGGAGCCAACTTGTGCCGCCAAATAACCGCCTGCTAAAAATGGAATCGGCCACTGCGACGACAGATGTCGCTTATGGGTCATGTCAGTCCACGAATCTAAACTAGAAAAGTGCGGCGTGTTAATATGCACCCGTGCACCTGCGCGACATAAACGATGAATTTCCTTCATTGTTCCAACGGGATCGTTCACATGCTCAATAACGTGGTTACAATAAATTTCACTCAAACAATTATCCGGTAACGGCACTGGACCACTGTCCAAATCATGAACGAGATCGACCTCGGGAAAGGCAAAGCTATCAATTCCAAAAGCGCCTGGCTTTTTGCATGGTCCACAGCCTAAGTCACATATGCGAGGCGCTTCTTGGGTTGGTTTGGTCTCGGGCATCAGTGCGTTATTTGACTTGGAATACAGAATGCAATGTGGGAGTGTAATACTGCTTTATATTCAGCTCTTTTAACATGGTTTAGTCTTTACTAACTGCTCCAATATCACTTTTAGTTATTTGCGCGTAAGACTCCATAATCGTACTAAAGCATACCAATCTAAACGATCAGCATCTTTCCGTTTGTTAAATAGCCTGGGAGCATCCCCATTATTCAAACGATTAAAATTATCGTCATATATTGAT
>JAHEDF010000436.1 GCA_024641365.1 Planctomycetota bacterium
ACATCAGTCAAATCACTCATATTCAAGCAACCTACGTGGGCGACAATTTAAACGCCACTCGGCAAATTTGGTTAATAAGTAAGCCGTAAATTATATAATTATTTACTGTTGTTGAGTCAAAGTTTGTAAAGCCAATGTTCCGGCCCGTTGAATGCGCACCACGGTCGAACGCGATGCTTCTTCAAATGCGGGTTTGCTTTCAGCATCTTTCCACTGTGACAAACTCACAATGGCAGCAATGCGCACAGGGGTGCGTTCATCATAGGCAAACGGACGAATAGCCGGAATTAAATCAGTTGCCTGCGTCTCGAATGCACAGCGAATGAGAATGTCGTGTGCATCTGTCCAGGTTGGATCCTGTAGTCCGTCATGAATAACCTTAGTTACTGCAGGTTCGCGAATTTTAGTCAGTGCCAAAACCGATTCACGGCGAACGGAGAGATCTTTATCCGATAATGCTTTAACCAAGCGATCGCGAATATAACCACTCCGAGTCATGCCGCCGACTTCAGTTCCGGCGATAAATTCCACCATCATATCACCGAGATGCTGCACCACAAAACTGCGAAACCGATCCTTTTCATCAGGCGCGTCTAAAATCTGTAATAATTGCTTATCAAGATCTTTGATATGCGAACGTCGCAGTAAATTAATAGCTTCATTGCGAATGGTATCGCTGTCACTCGCATCATTCAGGACATAAAGTACCGCTTTTATATCATTAGCATCCGTGATGGTGGGAACGCGTTCTGGAAAATCTGTTGGCAATCTATTCGCCGCATCTTTGCTAACAAACGCACTTAACACCGGATGTTCGATAGGCTCAAAGGGAGGTGCGACAGGAATAGTCGGAGCTGTCGGTTGCGTTATCACGCTGTTTGCTGACGGCGCCTGCGTGGAGGTGGCGGTATGATCACCGATCGTTGTGGGTGTCGCCCCCTGATCAGACTTCAGTGATGTTGTCTCAGATGATGAACGCGTGGCGATAAAATAAACCGCAATCGCAGCAATTATCAATGCACCTGCGATTCCAAACACGGTACGAGATTGTGCCATAAATCGACGCGCTCCCTAGCAACTATCTAAAAGGGCGGGCACGTTAACCACCGTTTCGAAAATGAAAGTGCGAATTTGGATACAAGTAGAGGTTTTTGTCTATACGCCCCAAACGTTCATCACTAATGCAGAATTCGATGTTGCAAAACGCACATGAACTTCAGACTGCGCCGCTCGTTACCAGCATAACTGAGGGTTTTCCATGTTGCGCACGTTCGTTTTTGCTCTCGCCATTTGCTTTTTAAACACGTTTGTTGCCGCAGCGGAGCAAGGAACCATCCTACGTGAATATTGGACAGGGATAAGCGGCAACAGCGTCTCGGCATTAACCACGGCGCCTGCATACCCAGAAACACCAACCGCTCGCGATTACCTCACCAGCTTCGAAGCACCGACCAATTGGGCTAATAATTACGGTACACGCATTCGTGGTTTTATTCATCCCACCACCACAGGCGATTACAAATTTTACATAGCTGGCGATGATAATTGCGAATTGTGGCTCAGCCCAAGCAGTGATCCGCTCCAGAAAAATCTGATTGCCACAGTTCCTGGTTGGTCGAGTCCACAGCAATGGAACAAATTTTCACAACAACAGTCCGTCACCATCGCCTTAGTTGCGGGCGAAACCTATTATATCGAAGCCTTACAAAAAGAAGGTAATGGCGGTGATAATCTCGCTGTCGCTTGGACAGGCCCTGGAATTGGCGATGTGCCCACGGTTATTGCGGGCTCGTATTTATCGCCGTCGCCTGAAACCAATCCTGTTATCCCCGTTGGTGTCGGCACGGGCGCAGCGGTACGTGATACCTTTGCAGGCATCAGTGGAAATATGCTGAGCAATTTAACTGACAGCAGTTTATATCCACAGCGACCAACAACACGTGAACTCATTACGTCCTTCCAAGGCCCGACGAACGCTGGCAATAATTTTGGTAGTCGTTTGCGTGGCTATGTCTGCCCAACTATTTCCGGCACGTATTATTTTTACCTAGCGAGTGATGACCAAGGTGAACTGCGCCTCAGCACCGATGAAAATCCAGCCAACGCCCTTACAATTGCGCAAGTCGCAACCTACTCCAACCCGCAGAGTTGGGATCAATATCCCGAACAAAAATCAGTTGCCATTAATCTAGTTGGCGGGCAACGCTATTATATTGAAGCTTTGCATAAAGAAGGCGGCGGCAGCGATCATGTCGCCGTTGCGTGGTCGGGCCCATCGTTAGCGCGCGGTGTTATTGCTGGCCAATATTTAGCACCTATTCCATTACCAATTATTTCCGGTGAACGTCAATTCGTCACTGAAAGCATCGTTACTATTTCATCGACCGTGCCTACTGGTTCTATTCATTACACCACTGATGGATCGACGCCCACCGCTGCGTCATCAGTTTATAGCAGTCCACTCACCTTAACTGCCAGCACTCTCCTCAAAGCCATCCACGTTTCTGAAACCGCAGTCGAAAGCGACGTGACGGAAGCCATTTTTGGCAAACTCGGAACCGGAACCGGTCTAACTGGTTCCTATTATGCGAATGAACAATTATCCGGCGAAGCCGTCCGACGTTTAGACTCGACCATTAATTTTAATTGGGGCAGCGCCGCGCCAATTGAAGGTATTAGTGATAATAATTTCTCCATTCGTTGGCAGGGTGAAATTGAAACTGTCCATCAGGTTAATTACGATCTCTTCACACGTTCCGATGATGGTGTGCGGGTGTGGATTGATGGTGTCCTCGTTATTAATGACTGGACCTACCACGGCGCGAAAGACAACGCCTGTGTTATTACGCCAGGACGTCATGCCATTGCGATTGAATTTAAAGAAGGCAAAGGCAGCGCCTCCATGCAATTGTCATGGCAAAACGCTTATGAAGCACGCCACATTGTTCCGGTTACGCAACTCTATCCATTGCTTGGCGTCGCAGCGGTCATTCCCGCGATGTCACCTGTTTCTCCGGTTTATATCGAAAGCACGAAACCGTCCGGCACGATAGTGACAGCGACGGTTAATGGCATCGACACCGCAGTAAAACCACTCGATGATATCGTTGATTACATCAACGCCCCATTGCAGGTTAGCGCAGCGACAGCTGTCAGTTTTAACGCAGGGAGTGGCAATTCCGTTACTGGTGACATCACTTGGACCTCCACCATTATCCAAAATGATATCGAATTGATCATTCGGAAAAATGACAGTCTGTTATTTGAAAGCCCGATTGATGGCACCATACATATTACCAATTATTCTGGCACCTACTTATCACCAATGCCAGTTGTCGCAGGGCAATTAGTTCCGGTTCAATTTACCAAGCCAGGTGAATTTACCGTTCGTCAGTTAGACGCCCAAAACAATGAAGTTGGATTTGCTTATGTCACGGTCGTCAGCGCTGACCTGAGCCAACAAATCATTTGTGAGGTCGGCTATACGCGTCCAATAAACATTTCCGTTTCCCCCAACAATCCACCACTCACATTCACTGGTAATAGTCAATTATCCGTTGGCACCGTCATCTTCGCGAATGACATCGCCCAAGTTCCCATCAAGCCAATGACACGTGGCACGCCACGTTTATTAGCGCGCATTCATGGTCCAACAGGTCCACTCGTTGCCGAACGGGAAATTGACGAATTTACCATTAATATCCCCGCCATGAAGAGCGCTGTTATCAGTGCTAGCACCGATATTGGCACTATTTCATTAACCATGCGTCCATTCATCCCACACGAAGAATTTACC
>JAHEDF010000039.1 GCA_024641365.1 Planctomycetota bacterium
CATCTTCTAATCCGGCAAGAATGCGAATCAGCGATGATTTGCCACAGCCAGATGGGCCAATCACGGTCATAAATTCACGGCGGTGTACTGAAAAAGTTACATCACCAAGCGCGGTGGTTACACCACCATCAGGTTTAATATAATTTTTCCCAAGTTGTTCGACGCTTAAGGTAACTGGTTGCGATTTGAGGCGTGCTAAGCGGGCAGAAATAGATTCATGTGGAATATCGGTCATGGCGTTACCCGACGTTTAAATAAGGAGAAAAACGCCAGTAACAGACTGCCAATGCGCCCAGGTGGTTTACCTTGCCAAGGAAATAGAATGCGTCCGAGTATGGCTAAAATTTGATCAGTGATAAGGCCAAGCAAACCAATTAGAATAATGCCAGCAAAAACATTATCGTAGTTACGATATTTGCCTTGTTGATTGATAAAATAACTAATGCCACTACTTGCGCCGATTAACTCAGCAACAATTAAGTAGGTCCACGCCCATCCGAGTAAGATGCGCAAGTCGTTATAGAGGTTAGGCAGAATACCCGGCAACACGACATGCGTAACTAAGCGTGGTCCTTTTGCACCTAAGGTTTGCGCAGCTTCCAATAAAGAATTATCAACTTGTCTCGTGGTATTCGCGATGACCAATACCAATTGGAAAAACGTTCCGATAAAAATAATCGCTATTTTTGGTCCATCATTAATGCCCCAAATAGCCACCATCAACGCGCCGAAAGCTGGTGCTGGCATGTAACGAATAAAATCAACAAACGGTTCTATGAGCTTACTAAAAAAGGAGAAAGTCCCGCATAGAACTCCGATTGGGACACCAATGATTGCTGCAGCAGTAAATCCCCAAAAAATTATAGTAATACTATGCCATAAACTTTCATGCAGCCATGGTTCGCCACGGCGTTTTGGTTCGGTTAAAAATCCAGTATATAATGCCGTCGCCACCGCATGTGGCGGTGGCAAAAATACCGGATTTGAACGATAACCCTCAGCCAGTGTTTTATTGTCGTTTTTTAATTTTACATTTTCTTTGGCGAAAATCTCACGTTCGACCATCATGTCGGTGACTAAAAATTCACTGCCTCCTGGAGCGGTGACCGTAATAAGCGGATGCCAAATAAATGGTACATAACTGACCATACACCACAGCAACAACGGGCACAAGAAAGCGCACACCGTCAAAAAACTTTGCCGCCGTGGCGCTAGCTCACGGCGGACAACAAACCAACGCTCGGCCATTAGGGCAGAGCAAGCACGAGTGATGAATCAATATAAGCAGCTGGATCTATTTGTACCTCATAGACTTTATTGGCTAAATTAAATGCGTTAGCAACTTTGCTCGATCCCAACAATGAGTCGAGCGTTTCACTGGGCGTGAAGGCCTTTTTTGCCATTTCAATGGTATATAATTTAGTGCCTGGAACTAATGCCGCATATTCAGTCGGTGCGACGTTAACGCGCGCTGCCATTATTTTGATAGCATCGTCTTTAGTGGCAGGATCGTTAATATAGGCAACAATTTTTGGCCAGACAGAAACAAATTTTGCCCATTCAGCTTTACGCGTGGCGAGACTTTCACTGGAAACAGCAACCACATCGTAAATTAATCCAGGAACGTCTTTACTGGTGTAAATTGGTTTTGATCCAGGCACCTGTTTTAACGCAGCGCCAGAATTTGGCTGCCAAGCGCCAATCGCATCGACATCGCCAGAGGCTAAGGTTTGCGGCGTGTCGTTGGTTGGAACATTCACCAGAGTGACATCTGATTCCGTCATACCATTGGCTTCTAAAGCTTTTAATAACATAAGATGTTCCACGAAACCCAACTCTAAACCAATTTTTTTGCCTTTGAGATCTTTGATCGAACTAATACCAGGTTTGGCGACAATCATGTCGTTACCAAAACTAATATCATTAATCATAATGGCTTTTGATGCTTTACCCGTTGCACCCATGACGAGTTGGTCGCCATTAGTGACAGTCACCGCATCAACTTTACCGGCCTGAAATGCTTCCATAGACGGAACATATTCCATCCACACAAATTCGACATCGACGCCAGCTTCTTTGTACCAGCCTTTTTGAATGGCTATGTCAAAAGCCACCCAACCTGGCCAATCACTGTAGGCTATTTTGAGTGGTTCGGCTGCGGTGAGCGGAGCTGCCAAGCTGAGCACAGCAATGGCGAGTGTTGCCAGACGGCGAAATGGAGTGAAGAGTTTCATGACTTTTTCCTTAATCAGATGAGGACTGAGGTTGGTGGTTACTAAAATCGGCAAAACACTCGAAGTGTATCGCCAGTAGACATAGCTTGCTTTGAAATTGAGCAGATGCTCAAGTGAATTGATGAAGACTGATGCGAAAATAAACGATCTATTTTAATTAAATGACGGTGCGCTTTAGCCGTCATCATTCGCACACGGGTATGCGGTAAAAAGGAACCAAACAGCATAGTCGCCACCGTTTGCCGGGCCGTCCCAGCGGGCGCGTTATACATCGTGGGTCGTCCCACTATGTGAACCCGGATGAGATCCAAGTTCATAAGTGCTGAGCAAGCGCGGTGCCAAATACCAAAGAGCGTAATTTTCGCTCATTACTGTCACCATGGTCACGTGTATTGAAGTTTGGCACGGGCATTGCCTATCCAATTTGTGACGTAGCGTGCTCAGCACTTACTTATTTCATGAAAACCCCACGCTGGACGGCCAGTGTGCGGTAAACAATGCGGGACGGCCCGTGACGACGACATTTTTCGTCCGGGAATCGTCATGAATTCGCTAACATACACAGCACGCTCACGTTTAAACCGATTTACTAATTGGTTGGAAAGGTGATTATATGACTGTCTCTAACAATAATAAAGATATTCCACACGCTCGCCGCATGTACGCTCTGACCATTCCTGGTGGTGGCATGTGGTCAGCGCGCTTACCACGTCATACCGGATTACGTTTAACCGATATTGAAGGCGGCGGTAATGTGGTTGCCTTATTTTATAATGCGAATCAACCGCTCGAACGTTATAATATGGCGGATACTTTAAAGGCACAGCATACCGCATTTTTAACCACTTGTCGCGTACTGTATTCTGATATGGGTCGTGTGTTGTGTTCAATAACTGATGATACCTGTGGCTGGCACGATACGATCACTGGCCATAATAATGCTGATGATGTCGCGCAGCGTTTTGGTCAAAAAAACTATCAAACGGCAAAAAATAAATTTTATCGTAATGCACGTGATAATTTACTTATCGAATTAGGTAAGCATGGTTTAGGAACCAAAGACATTGTCGCGAATGTGAATTTTTTTAGTAAAGTGGCGGCCGACAAAAATGATGCATTGGCGTATGTGCCACAAAATAGCTCAGCGGGAGCAAGCGTTGATTTACGAACCGAAATGGAGGTCTTAGTCGTTTTAACGGCAATTCCTCATGTGTTAGATCCTGCGGACACCTATGTGCCAAAACCTATTTTGATTGAAACGTGGCATGCAGATCCACCAGCCACTGATGATCCGTGTCGTTTATCACGGCCGGAAAACGAACGTGGTTTTATCCGCACTGAACAATTATTTATTTAATACGACAGCGAGAACATTTATGAGTACGGCAACTTTTATTACGAGTGATCGTGAACCCGCAAAGGCGATAAAAAATGATATTGTTCCTGCTGGCGATGGCTGGACCTGTGTGGTAAAAAAAGGCCAGGTATTTCGCATTGTCGATCTCGAAGGGAACCAAGCCGTCGATACGATGTTTTATGATGCGCATGATCCGAGTGAGCGTTATTGCGCAGTAACAACACTGCGTAAACAACAACGCGTTTATCTAAGTACTGGTACGCAATTAATGTCGAATCATGGTCGGCCTTTAATGACCATTATTGCCGATACGTGTGGTCGTCACGATACGCTTGGCGGCGCGTGTGCGGCTGAATCAAATGCCGTGCGCTATAGTGTAGATAAAGTGTTTATGCACAATTGTCGCGATACGTTTTTATTGGCATTGGCAAAATATACCGATGCAAGTGGCATAGAAATGGGGAAACGGGATTTATCATCAAATGTGAATTTTTTTATGAATGTGCCAGTAACTCCTGAAGGGGGCCTCACTTTTGCTGATGGTGTTTCTGATGCTGGTAAATACGTCGAACTGGTTGCTGAACGTGATACGTTGGTGTTAGTGTCAAATTGTCCGCAATTAAATAACCCGTGTAATGCCTATAATCCCACGCCAGTTCGTATGTTAGTGTGGGATACATGACTATTGTCGACTTACCTGTTGGTACGTTATTAACGCGTAATGAACTACGTAAACAGTGCGAAGCATTAGGATTTAATTATGGTCGTGCTGGTCAATGGGTTCGCCGCATTGTTGTGTCTGTTATTCCAGGACAGGAACTCTGTGATCGTGAATTAACTTTCGCTCAGGGTGATGATATTTTATTGGGGCTAACGCCAGCACCCGCGTTAACAGAATTACGCGAATCGCTGTATGCCATTGCGCGTGATTGTGCTGCTGTGTTGTCAGGTAGTAGTGCAATTGATATACATTTTGCTCTGCCGCATGACATCGACACCTTTAAAAATAGTCATGATGCGATTTGTATAGAGGACATTACGCCCTGTACTATTACTCAGCCCGCGTCGTCCGGAACGACGGTGACTGCGCGTATTCAATCACGAAGTGGTGGAAGAATTACAAATATTTCGTGCCCTCCTTCAGCACATGTCGTGTGCGTGGTTGGCGATCATGTAGAAATAGGCACACCATTAGTGCATTTTCATGTGCACGCGGAGACCCCGAGTGGCGCATTACATGAATTAGCCACACAATTATCGGTAGTAACCATCGCTGGGGTAAATACCGATCAACGTCGCATTGCCGCCTTAATTACCCATCCCGCTATCGAAACCGGTACAGCAACAACCGCCTTGGTTGCAATGCCTATGCCGCCAGCGGATATGCACATAATTGTGCCAGGTATTCAAACGACGGTGCAAGATTGCCCTGGGCGTATTGGTTATTGGGCGGTTGGCGTTCCGCCATCCGGGCCGATGGATGATGTTGCGCTGCAATTAGTTAATCAGGTTGTTGGTAATGCAACAAACGTGGCAGGTTTAGAAATAACACTTGGTGGCGTGACCATACAATTTGGCAGCGCAACGACTATTGCTCTTGGTGGCGCATCTGCACAAGCACACCTTGATGGACAGGTAATTAATTGGTGGAAACCTATTGCCGTTTCAGCTGGCAGTATTTTAAAAATTGGCGGCGTTACGGGTCATGGAGTACGAACCTATTTAAGTGTGCGTGGGGGAATCAACGCGCCGCTCTATTTGGGGAGTCGCAGTACTTTTACTTTAGGTGGTTTTGGCGGCTATACGGGCCGCGAGTTACGAGCTGGTGATGAACTCACAATTGGTGATGAAGGTGCGTGTACAGCACCGATGGCGTTGGCAAAAAATAAACAGCCAAAGTATGAAAAAAAATGGCGCATCGGGGTTTTATACGGTCCGCATGGCGAACCTGAATTTTTTACCACAGAGGGATTAGAGCAATTTTTTTCAACCTCGTGGAAAGTCAGTCCACAATCGAATCGTACTGGCATTCGTTTAATCGGTCCCAAACCACAATGGGCACGCAGTGATGGTGGTGAAGCTGGTCTGCATCCATCCAATATTCACGACAATGCGTATGCATTAGGGTCATTAGATTTTACCGGAGATATGCCTGTCATATTAGGTCCCGATGGTCCCAGCTTAGGCGGTTTTGTGTGCCCCGTTGTGGTAGCGACTGCGGAACGTTGGAAATTAGGGCAATTAAAAGCAGGCGATACCATACAATTTATTCGCTTAGATCGTACCACCGCACGTACACAGGCAGCTCAATTGGGAGCGTCGTTAATGTCGACGCCAAGCGTGCAAGAACCAGCTATTTTACATCAAATTGATAATACCGCTGATAAACCAGCTGTCTGTTATCGTCGTGCTGGTGATGATAATATATTAATAGAATATGGCCCCTTAGTACTGGACTTAGGTTTACGTATGCGTGTGCATGCGTTGCAAACCATTATTGAATCGTGGCAAGAGCCAGAAATTTTAGATATTACGGCAGGTATCCGTTCGTTGCAGGTGCATTTTAATCCATCTTGTTTGGATGAGGCAGCATTATTGCAACGATTAATTTCTGCAGAGCAGCAGGTGCCGGACACCAATAATTTAGTAGTTCCGTCACGTATCGTCCATTTACCCTTATCGTGGAACGATCCGGCGACGCAAAAGGCAATAGCTATTTATATGCGTACGGTCAATCCAGATGCGCCCTGGTGTCCTTCTAATTTAGAATTTATTAGTCGTATCAATGGTCTTGCCAGCATTGATGATGTGTATCGCATTGTTTTTGAGGCAGAGTATTTAGTGATGGGTTTAGGTGATGTGTATTTAGGTGCACCGGTTGCGACGCCAGTTGATCCACGTCATCGCTTAGTGACGACTAAATATAATCCAGCGCGGACGTGGACTCCAGAAAATGCGGTTGGCATTGGTGGCGCTTATATGTGTGTCTATGGCATGGAAGGTCCAGGCGGTTATCAATTTGTTGGCCGCACCGTGCAAATGTGGAATTCCTGGAAATCGACGAAGGAATTTACAACTGGTAAACCGTGGTTGCTGCAACCATTTGATCGCATTCGTTTTTATCCAGTGAGTGCTGAAGAACTGCTACAATTACGCGAAGATTTTCCGCGCGGAAAATGTCATTTGCGCATAGAAGACGGATCATTTTCTCTTGCTGCATATACAGCATTTTTAGCTGAACATGCAGAATCCATTCAAGCATTTACGAAACAACGTCAGCAGGCATTTACTGCGGAGCGCCAACGGTGGGAAGCGGCTGCCGCAGCACAACAGCCTGACAAAACTGGTTTACCGTCATGACGAATACGCTCGCTTATTATCAGACCCGTTATCGGGCAGGTGCTGACCCAGTTGATATTATTACGGAAGTTTACCAACGCATTACTACTGTTGCAGATCCAGCACTTTTTATTCATGTTGTAGAGCAGCAAACGGCACTAGCAGCAGCAACAGCACTGCGCGGTCGCGATCAAACTACCTTGCCATTATTTGGCGTGCCGTTTGTCGTAAAAGATAATATCGATGTGGCTGGATTACCGACCACCGCTGGATGTCCTAAATTTTCTTATGTGCCAGAAAAAAGTGCTCCTGTCGTTGATAAATTAATTGCCGCTGGTGCGATCCTTATTGGCAAAACAAATATGGATCAATTTGCCACTGGATTAGTCGGTGTGCGTTCACCGTATGGAATTGCCCGTAATCCATTAGATGAGAAAATTATTCCAGGTGGTTCCAGTTCTGGTTCAGCATCCGCCGTGTCTGTTGGTATGGTGCCTTTTTCGTTAGGTACTGACACCGCCGGTTCAGGTCGTGTTCCGGCGGCCATGACGAATATTGTAGGTCTGAAACCAACCTGTGGTTTATTGAGTACCTGCGGCGTAATCCCTGCCGTGCGCAGTTTAGATTGTGTGAGTATTTTTGCGGGAACGGTTGCCGATGCGCAAGCCGTTTTAGCAGTCGCACAGGGTTTTGATGCGCACGATGAATTTTCTAGAAAACCACAACCGCCACGCGCTGCCTCATCAACACTTCGCATAGGAATTCCGCAGGCTGCTATGCTGGCCACCTGTACACCGGCTGTGGTTGCAGCATTTAAACAAGCCTGCACGCAGGTAAAAGAATTAGGACATCACATAATTGAAATTGATTATTCAGTCTTCGCAGACACGGCACGTTCATTGTATGGTGGTGCATGGGTAGCGGAGCGCACGGCGGCAGTCGGTGAATTTATTGCCGCTCATAAAAACGACACAAATACGGTTGTTCGTGATATTATTCTTGGTGGTGAACAGGTGAGTGGTGTTGTCGCACACCGTGATCGTTATCAATTAATGAAATACCGTCGTGCGGTTACAGTTATTTGGGACAGTATGGATGTCCTCATGGTGCCAACGGTGCCATGCTATCCGACGATTACTGAGGTTGAAGCTGATCCAGTGCAATTAAATAGCCGCCTGGGAACTTTTACTAATTTTGCAAATTTATTAGATACCGCGGCGATAGCGATCCCAATTGGTAATTTGGGAGAAAGCGCCCACCCACAACTCCAAGCGAGTGTCACTTTATTTACGACGGCTTGGGGCGATCAGTTAATTGGTCAGCTTGGGGCAGCATTACATCATCGTGCAGGTTGTGGCCTAGGTGCTGATAAAAATGCGGTTATTCCTCAATCAAGACATCAAAATAGTGGTAGCGGTATTCGCTTGGCAGTAGTCGGCGCTCATTTAAGTGGGCAACCACTCAATCATCAATTAACCAGTCGCGGTGCTCGCTTAGAACAAACCACGACCACGGCTGCACAATACAGATTATATGCACTGCCAACGCAGCCCGCAAAACCAGGCTTAATTCGCGTTACTGACGGTGGCGTTGCGATAGAAGTCGAAGTATGGCGCATAAATGAAGCGGCGTTTGGCTCATTTGTCGCAGCAATTCCCGCGCCGCTCGGCATTGGTCGTTTAACCTTGGCGGATGGTACGGATGTGCACGGATTTATTTGTGAACCAATCGGGGTTATTGGCTGCCAGGACATTAGTGATTACGGCGGATGGCGTGCATATTTAAGTAGATAAACACAATGTTTACGAGTGCGCTTTTCGTATAAAATGTATGAGCATTAAGCAGCAGCAGGAAATTTTTTTCATTTAATTTTATTAAATGCTGCATGAGAAAACTACAAATGGGGCATCTATTTTTACTAGCGGCCAATTTCTGTAATAAATTGCATCACGATTATTTTGTCGTCGTAAACCTGTAACAAACTACACCACATTTCTTTGGAATGTTGCATGGCGCGACTAAAAGTTGTAAACCAAATGCATCTTTTGCTGCTTTGGTAACGGGAAACGTGTTTTAACCCGCTTGGCACAATCTGTGCACATGCTTGTGAGAAAAGCATCGAAGGAACAAGCGTGGTTGGTGAGGATCGTCTAGTGGTAGTAGGCAATGGCATGGTTGGCTGGCAATTTTGTCAGCAATTAATTGCACATGGTCAACACCGCGAGCGGCGCATTGTCGTTTACGGTGAAGAACCGCGTCCGGCGTATGATCGCATACGTTTAAGTGCCTGTTTAAATGGTACATTACCTGAACAATTATCGCTTGGTACAGAATCGTGGTATGCAGAACATGGTATCGAATTAGTTCTAGGTACACGGGTAACGGCAATTGATCGAACCTGTAATTGCATCGAAACGACAAATGGCGTACGCAATTATGCTCATTTAGTCTTAGCAACGGGATCACGCCCATTTGTCCCGCCAATTCCCGGCATGGATTTGCCTGGAGTCATGACCTATCGCACCATTGATGATGTATTGCGAATTCGTGAAGCCGCAAAGCCAGGAAGCCGTGTCATAATTCTTGGCGGGGGTTTATTAGGCTTAGAATTAGCAAAAGAATTAGTCGATCACGGCGTCGAAGTGGTCATATTAGAACGTTCACCTGGCTTAATGATACGACAATTAAATCCGGTCGCCTCAGGAATGCTACGCGAACAAATCGAACGCCTCGGCATAGAGGTCATGATTGATATATCAGTAGAATCAATAACGAGGACGTTTGGATCGTTAGCGGTTAATTGCATGGGTGGTTTGCAGCAAATTGCTGATGTGGTGATTGTCGCTGCCGGTATTCGTCCGCGCGATGAATTAGCCAAATCAAGCGGTTTAACTTGCTCGCCATCTGGTGGCATTATTGTTGATCGCTTTTTGCGTACCTCGGTGCCTCATATTAGCGCGATTGGTGAATGTGTATCTTTCGGTTCAACCGTTTATGGTCTTGCTGCACCTGGTTATCATATGGCCGAAATATTGGCGCGCCGTTTTGCTGGTGACCTTCATGCTGAATTTGCTGGTTATGATTTAGGGACACGCCTAAAATTGGCAGGTCTCGACGTATTGACCATGGGAGATTATTTAGCCGATGGAAAAACCGCGACGTGGCGTAGTGGGCGTGATTATCGCCAAGTGGTTTTGCGTGACGGCAAATTAGTTGGTGCAACCATTATTGGTGGTTATGCCGAACAAGCGTATTTGTCAGATGCGGTAGCACGACGGCTGACCATAGACGATAAACGCTTACAGCACTTTTCAAAAGTAGGTGAATTATTTAACAACGGTATTGGTGTTATCGGTTGGCCAGGCCGGGCAATAGTCTGTAGCTGTATGCTCGTCTCGCGCGCAACTTTGGGACAGGCGCTTACGAGCGGATGTACGACCATTGAGCAACTCAGCACAACGACGCGCGCGGGAACCGTGTGCGGAAGTTGTCGTCCATTATTAGCACAATTAGTTGGCGCTGATCCGCAGGATCAACCGGCACCCAAAGGTATTAAAATAGTATTTGCTAGTTCCGTAGCGGTGCTCCTGCTGGTGCTCATATCAGTGGTTTGGGAGGTCCCGCGTGCGACGAGTTTTCTTGAGCTGTCATCGTGGGAGCTGTGGTGGCGCGATGGGGTAATGAAACAAATTACTGGTTGGAGCATGGTTGCGATTATGGTGATAAGCTGCGTGTATTCGTTACGTAAACGAGTGCGTTGGCTGCGATGGGGTGATATTGGTCGGTGGCGTGCGGTACATGCCGTCATAACCCTGGTGGCTGGGTGTGGTTTATTAGTCCATAGCGGTTTTCGTTTTGGTCATAATTTAAATTGGTATTTAGCGAGTACATTTTCAGTTGTATTAGTGCTCGGCGGCATTGCCGGATTAATAATAAGTAGCGAACGCACTACTGATACGCCTTTTATTCGCCATGCGCGTGTGTGGTCTTTACAAATACATATTGCTGCCGTGTTATTATTGTTACCACTAATCGTATTTCATGTGATCAAGGTGTACCAATGGTAAGTGCGCCTCGTTTTGGTTTTATAACGAGTTTCTCGACGCTTGCATGGCTGGTCTGGATTGGCGCCCTGATAGCGCTAACTATTTGGATTACTATTCGATTAAATCGCGATAATGATCCTACAGCACAATTAATATTTTTACCTGGGCCATCGACGAATGGGCACCATCAAATAATTCAGAATTGTACCGCTTGCCATAACCCAGTCGGTGGCATTGATCAAAATAAATGTCTCACCTGTCATGGGACAGAATTAGAAATTGCTCAAGACAGTCATCCGCGAAAAAAATTTACCGACCCGCGCAACGCAGATCGCCTACAAGGACTGGATGCTTTAGCATGCATTACCTGTCATACCGAACACCAACCGGGCATTACCAGTGCTATGGGTGTGACCTTACCAGTGGATTATTGTTATCATTGTCATGCTGATATCGGCAAGGAACGTGCATCACATCAGGGGTTACCGTTTTCAGGATGCCTCAGTAATGGCTGTCATAATTATCATGATAACCGAGCGCTGAATGAAAGTTTTCTCGCAAAACATCTCAGTGATAAGGATTTTATAGAAAACGGCACCGTTCCGCAGCGAGACTTTTCCCAACAGTGGCACCAAAAACATCCACAAAAAACGCCTTTACAACAATTATTAGCTGTAACTGATTCTGTCCATCAAGTGGATAAAACAATTATAGAAGATTGGCATGCGAGCGGTCACGCACAGGCCGGAGTTAGTTGTGCCGATTGCCATCAACGATCCGCAGATAGCGCTGAAATTCCTTGGACCCCCAAACCAAATCATACCAATTGCGTGCGTTGTCACAGTCACGAAGTCAGTGGCTGGCAAGCAGGCAAACATGGGATGCGTACAGCGCTTAATTTATCTCCCATGACGCCCGCCGACGCACGTTTATCCATGCGTGCTGAAGTTGCGCATGCCAATTTAAATTGTTCGTCATGTCACAGTAGTCATCGTTACGATACAGTAAGCGCTGCCGCTGAATCGTGCCTGACATGTCATGCTGATGAACATAGCTTGGCATGGAAAAAATCCCCACATGCACAAGCCTGGATGGAGTCGAATAAAAAATCATTGTCGACACAGCAAGCCGGTGCGAATTGCGCTACCTGTCATATGCCACGGATGCGTGACGACAGTGATAATGCGCGCACATTTATTGAACATAATCAAAATGCCAATTTACGACCTCGTGAAGCAATGGTGCGTAGCAGTTGTCTGCACTGTCATGGGCTGGCTTTTAGTTTAGACGCACTCGCTGATGACGAATTAGTGCGGCGTAATTTTTCCGGTTTACCCAAACAGCACGTACCCAGCGTCGATTGGGTCCGTGCTCATCAAAACGAAACACCATCACCATCACCATCACCATCACCATCACCAACTGCTGTGGCTCCAGCAACAGCAGAAACATCAGGAGTATCTCCATGAAAACCTATTTTTCCCTCTCTGGTTGTGCCGCGATCGTCGGTGCAGCTGGATTAGTGACCGTCTTAGCGTCGTGTGGCGACAGTCCACAACAGCAAGCAGGCGGTATTGATCCAAAGAAAATGGCGGATGCCATTCATGCGGTAATAGAAGCTGATCGCTCAGTGTATACGAAGAAAGTTGTCAATCGACTCGTGAAAGAAGAAAAAATTATTAAGGCGACTGAAAAATGGCAGGATGATAAAACCTTACCATTACCGGCGCAAATGTTACGCATGGGCGCTGAAACGGTCGCAGAAAAAAATATGGGATTCAGTTATTCACTGCAATCATTGTGGGCAATTAATAAACAAAATATGCCCAAAACCGAAGCCGAAAAAATTGGCTTAGAGACCATTAATAAAACCAAAAAGCCATATTATCAGGAAGAAATGTTAGGCGGGAAAAAATATTTAACCGCTATTTATGCGGATGTGGCTGTCGCCGCTGCATGCGTCGATTGTCATAATGATCATAAAGACTCACCGAAAACCGATTTTGCTTTGAATGATGTGATGGGCGGCGTTGTCATTCGCATCCCTTTAGAATAACACTTTATTAACTCTTAACCTAATAACCCCTAACCTTATCTAAGGAAAACCAATGAGCTTAACCGCAGAACAAGTCGCAGACGTCCAACGCACATGGGAACTGTGTGTTCCGATTGCTGATGCCGCTGCTGATATTTTTTATACGAAGTTATTTGAATTAGACCCTGAATTAAAAGCGCTGTTCCCATCTGATATGGCAGAGCAGAAAAAGAAGTTAATGACCATGATTACCACTGCGGTGCGTTCACTGACTAATTTAGCAGCATTAGTGCCAGTTGTGCAAGCACTCGGCAAACGACATGTGGCTTATAAAGTAAAAGATAAAGATTACGACACCGTTGGTGCGGCTTTATTATTCACCTTAGAAAAAGGCCTGGGTGCTGAATGGACACCGCCGGTCAAAGAAGCCTGGATTGGTGTGTATGGCGTGTTGTCATCAACCATGATTGCGGCGGGAAAAGCAACTTAACCAGCGAAAATTTGAACAGGAGAAATGGAGGAACGGAGAAAAATATTTATACCAATTCCGGCTCACTATATCCTAAATAATAAGCCACTTACATGGAGGACCGGAGAATCGGAGAAATACTAAGGTGGAAATCTTGTGGTTATTGAAAAAAGCACAGCTTTTCTCTTCGGTTCTCTGGTTCTCCATGTTAATTTGTTGCCATTACGGATGATTTGAGGCGGAATTAGTATTAGAGAACGGGTAGGCAATAAGTTCAATTAAATCCATTTTTCCGTTTCTCCGTTCCTCTTGTTCAAATTAAAAATTCAATATAGTTCGTACAGTTTAAATTATTAATTTGCCGTGGACGCTTCTCTAATGCGTACGAATGAGCGCGGTAACTCAATTTCTTTTTCTAGCGTTGGTTCCCAAGCTGGATCATGATAACGGACGCTCAGGGGAACGCGCCCACGTGCGGCTGCTTCGGCAACGGTTTTTGGCGGATCAACCCAGTCACGTAATAATAAACGCAAACAGGCCATTTGTTGTTTATCGGCAGTAAATAACGCCGCTTCTACATACGGTGCCGCTTCCGGACCTAATTTATACAGTGAGCAAATGGACCACGTAGCCGTGCCAGTGGCATTATCATCGCGTAGCCGTGGGATTAATTCCTGACAGATTTGCACCAAGGATTGTTGATCGCTACGCATGCCCAGCAACCAGGCTGCTAAAAATCGCTGTTGCAGATCTTCTGATTGTAACGCTTGTCTTAACTGTTCAGTGCCCAGGTCAGGATTTTTCAGCAACCACAACGTGCCAGCGTATTCGTTAAAAAAATAGGAATAACGTTTATGCACATCATCGTATG
>JAHEDF010000437.1 GCA_024641365.1 Planctomycetota bacterium
AATGTGTTGCTAAAACTCTAAGTAAGCGGCTCGCTGGATAATTCCGACTCGTATCAACATGGGCAACTTGCCCGCGCGCATGAACACCTGCATCAGTGCGCGATACGCCGACTACGCGTGCGTCCGGCTCACCAAACCGTGTAAAAGCCTCATCAATACAGGCTGCAACGGTCCGTTCTCCGGGTTGCCGCCACCAACCAGCGAAGGCAGTGCCATCATAAGCGAGTAATAAAGCATAGCGCATGAGCGCGTCAGCATGCGCCTTTGTTCGCCTGGGCCAATACTTGTACTGGGCTTGCCGTACCTACTAGCATGTCGCAGCTTATGACAGTCACGACGCCATCAGAACAGACTCATCAACACGGTGAGGTGCCTTTTGCGTCAACGACGCGTGTCTTTGTCGTTGGTGATGTGCATTTAGATGGCAGCGACAGCGCGTTCCCCCAATTTTTAGATGAATTAGCAAAACGTCGCCCAGCACGCTTAATTATTTTAGGCGATCTTTTTGAATATTGGTTAGAAACGCCAACGATGGTGATCCTACATAAACCAGTATTAGATCGACTCAAAAAATTAGCGACCAATGGTTGGCAATTAGATTTAATTTTAGGGAATCGAGAATTTGCTGCAGGTTCTATGTTAGCGGCTGCTAGTAGTTGCCAGTTGCATTGGCCTGCTCTGGATCTCAATTTTGGCAAACGACGTATTCGTATTGTGCACGGTGATCGGCTTTGTTATGATCCGAATTATCGCTTATTTGCCGCGATCATGCGTTCATTTATTTGGCGTGCGTTTTATGTGGCATTGCCAGGATTTATTTTAAATAAAATTGCCCTGATGTTGCGGAAACGCAGTCGTTCAATTCAGAAAAAGCGTTATGAAAAACCAACTGGTAGTCGTAAATCAGTCTTTATTGACCGTCGAAAAGTACAAGGTGCGGCGCGTGAATGTGACACTTTAATTGCTGGACACATTCATGAAAGTTGGCGACGCACCGTTGGGGGAGTTGATATGTTATTAGTTGGTGATTGGCCCGAGCAAACAGGTCATTGGATAGAAATTGATAATCTAGGCACGATTTCAAGACATAAACGCCAATTTTAATAACGCATTTATTTCTTTAACAGCGGCGGCTTAAACGATAGTAGTCCTGTGGCATTAACTTGTCGTTTAAATATTTGTCCTTTGCTGAGCAAATATAAGCTACTGAGATCTTTGCCGCTCAAAGTAACGCTGGTAATTGGTGTCTGTACTGGCGGTGTAATTAATCCGATTGGGCGTCCATTCGGATCATAGACTTGCACACCAGTTTGTGATGCGCAATACCAACGACTGCGCGTATCGCAGGTCATACCGTCGCCACGGCCTTCAACCTGGCCATTAAAGTTTCTAAATGGCATAACTGGTAATTTTGAACTGAGGTCGCCATTTGGTTCAATTTTAAATGCCCATACTGCTGAGCCCGCGTAATCTGAAACGGCTAAGGTCTGTTGGTCCGGTGATAACGTAATGCCATTTGGTTTTTCGATACCGGTGTCAACGACGCGGATTTTCCCTGCTTCTTCAATTAAAACGACTTGTTTTTTGCCAGTAACGGTGACGTACACATGTCCTTTATGCGTAACCGCCAGATCATTACAGCCAATGTCAGTTGCCAGCACTTCGATGCTGCCATCAGCCGCAATCGCTATGATACGTTTTTCTTTATTATGACAGGCATACAGACGACCGTCGGGTCCCCATTTCATGCCGCTGATGCCGGTAGCATCTTTATTAAAAACAGTTTTTGTGCCATCTGGGGTAATTTTATAAATGCCAGTGCCGCCACCTAAATCACTAAAATAGAAATTACCATCAGCGTCAGTGCAGGGCGCATCGACAAATTGCATATCGGTGACCACTGGCTGCCATTCCTCGCCATCAATTAACAAATCTGACAGCGCCATGTCATTTTTTACTTCTGCTGCTGGTTGTGGTCGCGCTGCATCAGTGCGCCAGATCCAACGCAGTGCATCCGGCAATAATACACCCAAATTTTTACTATTATGTCCACCATCAGTAAAAACACTTTTTAAATCGTATCCGGCAAAGGTTAACGCAGCGACCATATCTTTATTTGCGAGTGGCCAGTTGCCGTGGACATTATCTAAATCACCTTCGTTTTCTTGTAAATAAATTCGCAATGGTTTACGTTCGGTTTTGCGAATAGCGGCTGGATACCAGATGCCGCCTTGAATATTAGTAAAACTACCGATTCCGGTAATAACTTTGCGAAATGCTTCTGGGTGAAACCACGCGGCAGTAAAGGCACAAATGCCGCCACTCGATACGCCTGCAATGGCGCGGTCTTCGGGTTTTTCACTAATGTGAGCATACTTTTCTACAGCGGGAATCATTTCCTCTATTAAAAATCGTGCATAGGTGTCATTGGGGGTGTCGTACTCAAAACTGCGCGTGCTACGACCAAATCCACCAGGTTCAGACGGGGGAACAGAACCGGGATTAATAAATAACCCAACCATTGCCGGGATTTCTTTTTTATGAATTAAATTATCCAACACCGTTGGCCCACGAAAGCCGCGTTTTGCATTAACGACATTGCCGCCATCTTGAAATATTATCAGCGGATAGATTTTTTGTGTATCAAATGCTGGCGGTAAATAAATCCAATACGAACGCTGTGTCCCAGGAAATATTTTACTGTTCGTCAGGGTATATTCTGTAACAACACCTTTCGGTACATCTGCCTGTTCTTGGGAATCTGGCCCCAATTGTAATTCTGCGGAAAAAAGCGTGTTTATCGAACCGCTTGCTAAGGTAATAATACAAAGTGATAAATAAGCGACGGATCGAAACATCTGATTATCCTTTTACATCGAACAGAGTCATAACATGACCCAAAGTCACGCAAACGCATGTATCGCTACATGTCGAGATCTAACAATACCTGCAAATGGTGAGAGCGTTCATCAACAATTTTAGCAAAAATGCAGAAGGTAATTACCCCAGCACATGCTGATTAATGTGGTACTACCAACCACCATGTCCCAATGACAGCGCTGATACTTGATGAAAACAACATAAATCCGTGCTGCAAACGGGGAGTCATTCCTCGATGACCAGTTACGTATCCAAGTCCAGCAGCAAATGCGGTCATAGCCAAAATAGAACCAGCAACAAAACCCACTAAATAAGTCATGACACCTGCAACTGTTGGAAATGCGAGTGCGAGGAAAATCGCAACGACATGCGATCCGCCAGCGCAACCATGTAAAACGCCAATGGCGTATGGCGCGAAGCATTTTTTATGACTATGGGAATTTTGATTAGTATTAATTTCTTTAGCAATAGTTGCTCGATAGCAGCGCCAAAAACCCCATCCCGCAATTGCCAACAACATGAGGCCGACGAAACGTTCACTAGCCGCACTCATGGAATCAACAAATGCCATATGCGTGACAAATGCTGCCGCAGCGGCGACCAAAACTAAACCTAATGTATGTCCTAAACCCCAACGCAATCCGATGGCCCACACACGTTGACGTTCGATACTGGCCATTGGAGCAATGGCACCGAGATGATCTGGACCAGACAGCACATGAAATAATCCAACGGCAAGTCCGGCTCCCAGCGCAATGAGCATGCAATTCCTTAGATAGTACCTTACGGATTGGGTTGGGGAGGCGATGCTAGACGGTGTCTGTGACTTGTCATGTAGGATAATTTTGAAAATTTTATATGATTTTTTGTGGTGAAATAGGACGTTAAAAAAATGTGCTTT
>JAHEDF010000438.1 GCA_024641365.1 Planctomycetota bacterium
CCGTGTCCGTGGTGATGTGGTTGAATTGTGGCCAGCCTACGATGACGCTGCGATACGGATTTCATTTTTTGGCGATGAAATAGAAGAAATTGCCACTATTAACACTTTAACTGGGGAAATATTAGGCCGTCACGACAAGCTCAATATCTATCCGGCGAAACATTTCGTGGTTGAAGAGCAAACCTTGGAAAAGGCTATTACGGACATCGAACAAGAACTGGTAGAGCGCCATAAAGAACTCATGGCCATCGATGCCTTGGTTGAAGCCCAACGCCTGCAATCACGCACGGCTTATGATATTGAAATGATGAAAGAGGTCGGTTCCTGTCCTGGAATTGAAAATTATTCACGGCATTTAACTGGTCGCAAAGCCGGTGAGCGCCCGTATTGTTTATACGATTTCTTCCCGCCTGATTTTCTCTGTGTCATTGATGAAAGCCACGTTACCATTCCGCAAATTGGCGGCATGTACGCTGGTGATCGCAGTCGTAAAGAAAATTTAGTTAAGCATGGCTTTCGTTTACCCAGTGCCCTCGATAATCGCCCGCTTCACTTTGCTGAATGGGAAAAATTAGTCCCGCAAATGATTTTTGTGTCGGCAACACCTGGACCATATGAAGCGAAACACGAAGATGTGCGTACCGAACAATTAATTCGCCCAACTGGCATTGTCGATCCACCAATCAGCGTGCGTCCAACCTCTGGCCAAGTTGAAGATTTAATTCAAGAAGTGAAATTACGTTGTAGTCGTGGTGAACGCACCTTAGTCACTACCATTACCAAACGCTTAGCCGAAGACTTAAGTGAATATTTATCAGACGCGGGCGTGCGCACGACATTTTTACACAGTGATATCGACGCCTTAGAACGTGTTGATATTTTACAAGCCCTGCGACGCGGCGAATCGGAATGTTTAGTTGGTGTAAATTTATTACGCGAAGGTCTCGACTTACCCGAAGTGTCTTTAGTGGTTATTTTTGATGCTGACAAACAAGGGTTTTTACGCAGCGCTGGTTCATTAATTCAAACCATTGGACGTGCCGCTCGTCATATTGCTGGTTCTGTGATTTTATATGCCGACTCAACGAGTCCCGCCATGGCGGCAGCTATTCAAGAAACAGACCGTCGCCGCTCGCATCAACAACTATATAATGACATCCATAATATCACCCCACAAACAGCGGTTAAACAACATGACACGGGCGCATTTGCTGAACAAATGGCGGCACGACGTGCTGCCGAAGCGGGCGGTGGCTATATGGCTGGTGGCGTCTTGCTCACAGCCAACGATATCCCTGAACTCACCACGCGCATGATCGAAGCAGCGGAAAATCTTCGCTTCGAAGAAGCGGCAAAATTACGCGATCAAATCAAAGCTTTAGAAGCTGGACAAACAATTAGTGAAGGTAATACCACACAACCCCGCAAACCTAAAAAAGCAGGTCGTTACAAACGGAAACGCTCCTAAAATTATCTGTCGCTCACACCCATGGCCACGTAGCGCGAACCGCCTAGCACTGTAAAACTCTGAGGTATTCTGCGGTCATGCATTATCTCGTTACTGGTGGCGCTGGTTTTATTGGCAGTCATATTGTCGACGCCTTATTAGCACGCGGTGATCAGGTCACTATTTTAGATGATTGCTCAACCGGGTCGTTGGATAATGTTGCACACCATAAAAATAATCCGCGACTCACTTTTTTACATGGTTCAGTATGCGATGAAGTTTTGGTCGATGAAACGTGTACGCATGTCGATACTATTATTCATTTAGCCGCCGCCGTCGGCGTGCGACGTATTTTAGAAAAACAAGTCGCCTCCATCGTTACTAATTTACGTGGCACCGAAGTTATGTTACGCGCTGCACATGCACATGGCAGATTACCAATATTAATTGCATCAACCAGTGAAATTTATGGCAAACAAGATCGTGTGCCTTTTAAGGAAGACTACGATAGCATCCTTGGTTCATCTGCACTTCATCGTTGGAGTTATGCCTGCTCAAAATTCATGGACGAATTTTTAGGACTCGCTTATTACCGTGAACGCGGATTGCCCGTTACCATCGCACGCTTTTTTAATATTACCGGCCCGCGTCAAAGTCCCGCCTACGGCATGGTGTTGCCGCGCTTTTGTGAGGCAGCTCGCGATAATAAACCACTCGAAGTACATGGCGATGGAAAACAATCGCGTTGTTTTTTACACGTTGCCGATGCGGTCGCAGCAATTTTATTATTAGTTGATTGCAAAGCCGCTATCGGACAGGTGGTTAATATTGGCTCTGATGAGGAAGTCAGTATTAAACAATTAGCCGAGCTAGTCATTGCCGCTGCACAAAGTTCCTCGTCAATTGCACTAATCCCCTATCAACAAGCATTTCCTGATGGTGGATTTGAAGACATGCAACGCCGCGTTCCTGATGTCAATCGCCTACGTTCACTGACTGGCTGGCAACAACGTTATGATTTGCAAGCAACTATTCGCGATTCGCTTATTCCAACGAAAATAGCATAATTTTTTGCTCAGCTTACACTGTGTTGTAACAGATGAGGACACCAGAGGTGATTCCCGTTCCCTCAGCTGCTACTATTGATAAGTCAGCGCCATGATTACAATCAATCGTTTATTTGTCTGGTGTCCAATTGTCTTAGCACTGTTTATGGCTGCGCCGTCACATGTGTGTGGAGCTGACACCATGGCCAGACAAATTGCCGCTCAAATTATTAAAGAGCGTGCGCGCGAATCCGAGCAACGAGGACAATTAATAATAGCAGAACAGTTACGTCATTTGGCATCCGGATTACAAGCACAACAAATTACGCTGACAGACGCTGCGTTAGTCGTACAAATTGCCTTAGCAGGTAATGCGTCCTCTACACCAGCAACATCACACCGTCCTGTTGAAAATCCTGTTAGCGCTGCCCAGGTAACCGCTATTTTAGATGGTGATTTAACCGCCACGACTCCACCGCCTACTACTTCAGAACCTACAACATCAGAACCACTGCCAACTCCTGTCGAAACACTCGGAACAACACCGGTGGAAGTTAATCCCCCTATTACTGTCCCTAAACCACAAATTCCGGTCGCCACCTCTGTAATAACTGCCAGTCGTGTCGGTGAAGATAAAACCATGTTAGTTATGATTGGCGCAGGCGATGACCAACAAGTAAAAATGGGACAACGATTTATTGTAAAAAGAAATGATCAACAAATTGCCGTCATCAGCGCCACCCAAGTCAAACCAAACATGACCATTTGTATTGCCATCGCAGGCACAATAGCAAATGAGGAAACTATCAAAGCAGGCGATGTGGTTGTCTCCGAATAATACTCACCTAAATGCAGTACATTGCCTTCATCCACAACAACGTGGACACAACGCCAACAGCCCAAGAATGGGAACAATTCTTTACCGCAGCCATTGCCAGCGGCATATTCAAAGGCGGCAGCGAAATTGGTAATCGCCACGTCCTAGGTAAACAAAACATACCAGACACCACGATCAAAATCGGTGGTTTTATGCGCTTTGATTCAGAAAACCTCGAAGCGTTACGCACTCTATTAGATCAGCACCCAATAATAAAACATGGTGGCTCACTAGAATTCTGTGAAATGCCAATCTCTGAATAAAATATTATTATATTTTCGAAAATTGTATTACGCTTTTTCAAGAAAATCTTTTTAAATATGACGGTTTAAAAAACCGTCAGCGTGCCCCAAATGCAAGGGTGAAGCAGGTCGCCGAAGGCAATGAGACCAAAGGTCTCATT
>JAHEDF010000040.1 GCA_024641365.1 Planctomycetota bacterium
CATCTTCCATCCAACGCATGTCGCCATTTAGGACCGCTTTACCTACTTGGCTCATCATCTTGTCATCGTTAGTCGCTAAATCTTTGAAATGTATTTCGACGCGTCGGGTTGCATCACGACAGAATAAATCGGCTAACGTTTCTACGTTTTTATTTTCTCCTCGTTTCACTAAAGAATGTGCATAACTGCATGTGGCTGCCATGGCAAATAATTCGGTGCCGATATCCATGAGGCGGCCTAGGAGGATTTGTTTTCTTTCTAATTTATCTCGATAGAGGCCCATGTAGTGGAATATAGTGCGAGCCAGACGATGCGAGCAGGCATGAATATATTGATAATGACCGGCGAGAACGCCCATTTCGTTGTGCGCAGACCAGAGACTGGAATTAACCCACTGATTGAGATACCAACCGCTATAAAAACCAGCTAATTTCATGCCGGCTTTCATTTTTACACCAATGGGATTGTGTACTTTTAAAATGTCAGCCGCTAAATTGAGGTGTGGGTCCATTGCCTCGCGCGCTAAGAACAATTTCATAATTTCGCTAGTGCCTTCAATAATCATATTAATGCGCATATCGCGCATCATACGTTCGACTGGATATGGCTCTTCACCGCGTGCTTGTAAAGACGATGCCTTTTCATAACCGCGACCACCACGCATTTGCATGGTCATATCAACAATTTTCCATCCCATTTCAGAACAGAATAATTTAGCCATAGCTGCTTCAATACGAATATCTTGATCGCTGCGTCCGGCCCAATGACTGGTGAGCCACGTGACGGCTTCCATGGCCAAAGTCGTGCTGGCAATAAAGGCTAATTTGTGACGTCCTTGTTCATGCGCACCAATAGGCAATCCCCATTGTACGCGCTCATTACCCCAACGGCGACAGAAGGACAGGCATTGTTTCGCTGCACCGGTACATGCGGCAGGTAACGTTAATCGACCAGTATTAAGTGTGGTTAATGCTAATTTAAGCCCTTTCCCTTCACCCCACAGAACATTTTCGACGGGCACTTTGACATCGGTGAAATGAATCAGTCCATTTTGAATGGCGCGAATGCCCATGAAGTCACAACGATGTTTGACTTCTATGCCAGGTGTTTTCCCCTCTACAATTAAGGCGGTAATTTGTGTGCGTTCACGACCATTAACTATTTTAGGAGCTGTTTTGGCCATCACGACTAATAAATCTGCAATTGGGCCATTGGTGCACCACAACTTTTCACCATTAATAATATAATGCTTTCCATCGTCAGTTAATGTCGCTGTAGTAGTCATTTTGGATGGATCTGAACCGACACTTGGCTCAGTGAGAGCAAAAGCAGAAATGCTATGCTGACTGAAACGCGGGAAGAAAGCTTTTTTCTGTGCTTCGGTACCAAATAATTTTAACGGTTGTGGCACGCCAATTGATTGATGCGCAGAAATTAAAACCGCAGTTGATGCGCAATACGACGCAATACGCATCATGACGCGATTATAATTAACCTGTGAAAGTCCAAGCCCACCATATTCCTTGGGTACCTTCATGGCGAAGACACCCATTTTAAACAATTCATCTATGACGGATTCAGGGATGGTACGCGTCGCATCTACTTCTTCAGCGTCTAAGTTGGCAGCTAAATAATCACCAACTTTTTTGCAGAGTTCATCGCCAATCTTTTTATCTTCCGCAGACTGATGTGGGAAGTCCGCGATCATGGTGGTATCAAAAGTGCCCATAAACAATTGTTGAGCAAAACCAGGCAATGTCGGTTTTCCTTCGCGCGCGCCTTCCGCAACTTCCATCGCAGCACGCTTATCAGCAGACATTTTTGAAACATCAATAATCATGTCATCGTCACCAGTAGATGACTGGGTTGGGGATGTGGGTTTGAGGTCACTGGACATGGCAGGTCTCCTCGACAAGCAGGGTGAACAATTTAGTTCACAGGTATAGGTTTGTTATCACGAGCTAGTTCACTTAAAAAGGCACATGGTTTAAAACGTTCGCCACAACGATCTGACAATGTTAATAATTTTTCCGATACGGTACGTGTGCCAAGTTGGTTTGCATAATGTATTAGTCCACCACGTTGCGGTGGAAAGCCGGTCCCCATGACCATGGCGAGATCTAATGACAAACCATTCTCCACAACTTTTTCCTCTAAACACCGAATCGCTTCATTGACCATAATCAGTAAGCAGCGATCAATTATTTCTTCGGTCGATACATTGCGGACATGCGCATGTTTGCGTCGAACCGCAGCCGCAAGTGCGGTATTGGAATGCAAATTTTTTCCTTTCTTATCGTGTATGAAGAAACCGGTGCCACCTTTTGTACCAAGCAGTTTTAATTCTTCATAAGCAATTCGTAAGGTATCTGCTACTAACATGCGTTCGCCATAAGATTCAGCTAATATTTTTGCAACTTTGTAACCCACGTCTAAACCGACTTCATCGCTGAGGGTAAAGGGCCCCATCGGCATGCCGAAATTAAAAATAGATTTATCAATTAATTCGATGTCAGCGCCATCTTCTAAACAACGAGCCGCTTCATTTAAGTAGGGGAGTAAAATACGATTGACTAAGAAGCCTGGGCAATCTTTAACGACAATGGCTGTTTTCCCAATTTTTCTCACCGCATTAGCAACCAGGGCGACGGTTTCTGGTGTTGTAGCCGGACCAGAGACGACCTCTACCAATGGCATGCGGTTTACCGGATTAAAAAAGTGCATCCCAGCAAATCGTTCTGGATGCTTCATGGCCTTAGCCATGTCGGCAATCGATAACGACGAAGTATTACTGACAATAACGGCATCATCACGGACATGATTTTCGACTTCTGCTAATACTTTTTGTTTAATTGATAAATCTTCGACCACTGCTTCAACAATTAAATCGGCGTGATGAAATCCACTGAAGTCAAGGGTGCCACTAATACGATGCAGTAATAAATTCGCATTACCGGGTGTCATTTTGCGACGTTTTACTAATTGCGCATTATATCCGCTGGCCGTTGCCATTCCTTTGGCAATGGCCTCCCATGATAAATCCTTCATGCGCACTGGCAGACCTTTGTTGGCAAAAGCCCAAGCGATACCACCGCCCATAATTCCGGCACCTAAAACAGCCGTGTGGGTGAGGGGCGCGTCTGTAGTTCCACCAGATTTACGCAACGCTTCGTTGGCAAAGAAGCAATCAATTAAATTTTTACTTTGTGGCGTAAAGGCCAGTTCACTGAAGCGGTGGAGTTCTTCTTCTAGACCACGTTTTAATGACACGCGACAGGTGTCTCTGAGTACTTGTAAGGCAACTAATGGTGCCGGCATTAATCCGCGGGTCTTTTTCATTACCGCTTTATGGGCAGCACGGAATAACATATGGCGACCCATAGGCGTATTTTCTAATGCCCAGCGTTTAAAACCGAGGGGGCGTTTAGCCTTTACTGACGCCGCACCAGATCGTGTACTAATTTTTTCAATAAATTTATTAACCGCTTCGGCCATGAATGCGCGAGGAAAGCATGCATCAGCAAGACCCATTTTCATCGCTTTTCGTGCATTGATGTGCGAGCCGCCGACAATGATATCAAGCGATGCCATTAATCCGATTAATCGCGGTAAGCGTTGCGTACCACCCCAACCCGGAATGATACCGAGCGATACTTCTGGCAGACCTAATTTTGTTTTATCTTCGTCAGCGACAATTCGGTATTTGCAAGCCAGGGCAAATTCCATCCCACCGCCCAGGCATGCGCCATCAATCACAGCAATGGTTGGCACTTTGAGATCTTCAACACGTTGGAATAATTGTTGTCCAGCGGCGCCTTTTGTTTCTGCTTCGTTGCGTGATGTAATTGCTTGCAGTTCTTTAATATCTGCTCCGGCAATAAACATGCCAGGTTTGCCACTAGAAAATACAATAGCCTTAAGATCTTTTTCTTTGCTGAGATCGTCTAATACCGTCCCTAATTCAGCCATGACCTCAGCGCTGAATTTATTAACTTTCTCATATGGAAGATCGAGCACCACGCGTGCGATGCCATCTGTGATTGTTACGGTGTAGGCTTTCATGTTGCCTCCAATGCCAAGGCTGCACCTTGGCCACCACCAATACATAAGGTAGCAAGGCCCCGTTGTTTTCCGCGTCGATGTAATTCTTTAAGGATAGTCAAAATTAACCGCGCACCAGTCGCTCCTACTGGATGCCCAAGCGCAATGGCACCACCATTTACATTCAGTTTGTCGCGATCAATGACACCTAAGGCGGTGTCGCGGTGTAAATATTTTTTAGCAAATTCTTCAGAGGCAAATGCACGCTCGCACGCTATGACTTGTGAAGCAAACGCTTCATTGATTTCGATCAGATCAAAATCCGGTAAGGTGTAGCCACCTTTTTGAAATAATTTTGCACAGGCATAGACGGGGCCAAGTCCCATGCGATTACCATCGAGAGCGGCGTAGGCGTATTCGCGTAAATAACCGAGTGGTTTCAAACCGAGTTCATTTGCCATGCTTTCACGCATAACTAACATGGCAGCGGCACCATCGGTGATAGGACAGGCATTGCCGACAGTAACGGTACCTGCGACACGATCAAAATAGGGTTTTAATTTTGCCAGCGCAGCCATGTCTTGACCCGCTCGTGGTCCATCATCTTTACTTATTACCTCACTAAATTTTGGCGGTAATGGCACGGGCATAATTTCTTCATGTAAGCGTGGCTCTGCGGCAACGGCACGTTGATGACTCATGAGGGCAAAAGCATCTTGATCAGCTCGTGTAACGCTAAATTCACGCGCCAATATCTCAGCGGTTTGTCCCATATTAAGTCCACAGACTGGGTCGGTGAGACCTACTTGGACACCAATGATTGGCTTCAAGAATTTTGGTCGAAACGTGGCCATCGTCGCCAAACGTTGCCATAATGTTTTGGCCCGCATTAAACCGGCAAATAATACAGTCATTTCCTTGTTATAGACGAGCGGAATATTACTCATCGATTCAGCGCCGACGCACAATAAGCAATTCGCTTCATCGCTTAATATTTTATTCGCTGCGGTTGTGACAGCTTCCATGCCAGAGGCACAATTACGGTGCACACTGCTAGCAATCATGGAGGTTGGTAAACCAGCTTTAAGCGCAATGATGCGAGCGACATTGGCAGCTTCAATTGGTTGCGCGACGTTACCGGCTATTAATTCATCTATTTTATCAGCTGAAATATTAACACGCGTCATTAATTCACGCGCAACTAAAGCACCTAAATCATCGGCGGTGAGACCTTTCATGGCTCCACCAGCCTTTGCCCAAGGAGTACGCACGCCGTCAATAATGGCTATTCTTTCTTTCATAATATCCTCCTGCGGCTTTTCACGCTATTGCGTGACGTTAGTGGCGGCCTCCTGGTACATGGCGTCTATTATATCGTGATACATGGTCGCTACCACATGACGTTTTATTTTCATGGTTGGCGTTAGTTCTTCACCTACTGTTAGCGATTTTAAGATGAAACGATAAGCATGGATTTGCTCCCAACGGTCTAAGTGACTATTAATTTCCGTGAGCAAGGTCAGCATTTCTGCCTTCATTGGCTCACTAGCGAGAAAGTCTTTGTCACAGAGGTCTGATAATTTATGTCGTTCCTTTGCTCGTCGTAGCGCATCCAAATCCATAAATAATAAAGCGGCAGCAAAAGGGCGACCGTCGGCAATGACCATAGCCTGATCAATGAGTGGCGAGCCACACAATGCGTGTTCTATTGGAAGTGGGCTCACATATTTCCCGTTCGAGGTTTTTAATAATTCTTTGACTCGTCCGGTAATAATTAAATAGCCTTCGTCATCATAACGTCCTAAGTCCCCAGTATGCAGCCAACCTTCGGCATCAATTACTTGTGCAGTGGCATCTAGATCGCGGTGATAGCCGCGCATGATATTGGGTCCACGAGCAATAATTTCACCAGAAGGAGATAATTTTACTTCGACACCTGGGAAAGGTCGGCCAACGGTTCCTAATTTGCAATTGCCGGGGCGATTTGTCGATAAAATAGGTGATGCCTCTGTTAATCCATATCCGCAATATACCGGAAGGCCGACGTTGGTTAAAAAACGTCCTAAATCGGGAGCAAGCGCAGCACCGCCAACTAACAAATAGCGTAACCGTCCACCCATAACTTCGCGCAGTCGTTGATAAACCAAGGTGTCGGCAACATCCATAATCCAGGGTTTATTTTTAGTTGGGTCATCGTGCAGCGCATGTTCGAGTGCCCATCGACCAAGTTGTCGTTTGGGTAACGATGCATCCTCAAAGCGTTTGACGATCTGTGCATATAATTTTTCAATGAGCCGTGGCACCATACTCATAATGGTAGGGCGAACATCACGCATTAAGACGCCAATGTTTTTTATGTCGTCGGCAAAAGCGATGGGAATGCCTTGTGCTAAATAGGTGTAAATGACGATACGTTCAAAGACATGCGCTAACGGTAAACAACTGAGTGCACGATCACTTTCTGGATCTAATGGAAAGCATTCACGTGCACCAACAATTTGAGAAATTAAATTACGATGTGTTAAAACGGCGCCTTTCGGATTTCCAGTGCTGCCACTCGTATGGATAATAGTCGCAACGGATTCCGTGGTTAAATGATCACGACGTCTTGCATAAAGTCCTGGATCTTGTTCTGATAATTCATCACCATATTCCAGTAAACGTCCCCAAGCGGTAATGTCTCGTGGTACATCGACGACACCTTTGACAATTATGTGCTGCCATTTGCTGCGATGTGGTTGGAGTTGTTTCCACTGCTCATCACCAATGACAACTATATAACGCATGTCCGTATTTGATGATTCGAATAATAAATGGTCGGTGGATAAATTTGGAAATAATGGAACTGAAATAGCGCCGACTGATAAAATGGCGAGATCGGCAATGAGCCAATATGGAGACGATGGCGCATAAATACCAACGCAATCACCGGATTTAACGCCAAGGCGAATAAGCCCGAGCGCAAAACGGCGTACATCTTGCACCAGTAATTCAGTCGACATACGACGCCAATAACCAGCCTCGCGCCAACTGAGAGCGGTGCTGCATGGAGCACGTTGGAGCATGACCGAAAGCAAGTCGACTACGGTTGTTGCCTGAGGGAGGGTCATGTTCATAAATTGTCCCTCCTTCTGTTATTACTATACCCGCAAAATGTGACTTATACTAGGTCTATTATGAAACTTACACACAATCTGGGTGAGTGGATTCTTGGCTTATTGGGGCCTGCACATGGCACCGCCATGACGTATACTGAGGTCAACAGGACTGCTCATGTTCACCTATGACCATCGTGTTCAGCTTCATGAAACGGATGCTTACAGCATCATTTTCTTTTCAAATCAGTTGAAGATTTGCCACGACGCATTTCAGGCTTTATTGCAGCATATTGGCTTCCCATTGCCGGTAACGCGGAATGACGTTCCGTGGATGCTGGTCATAATTCATGTGGAATCTGATTATCTGTCTCCGATTCATGTGGGCGATAAATTGTCTATCGCGGTTTCAATTAAAAAAATTGGAACGACATCGTTGGTAGTGCACTATATCTTAACCAATCAGCACGGTGTGCAGGTTGGTAAAGTGGAAACGGTCCATGTCTGTATTGATACGAAGACGAGTGAAAAAACGCCTTTGTCTGACGATATGAAAAGGGCATTTCAGGCTTATCTGGCATGAGCTTGGTTCGTTCACGATTAGATTATCGTCCACTGCTCATAGCCCATCGGGGTGATTCAGCGGATTATCCAGAAAATACTCGTAGTGCCTTTCAGGCAGCCATTCGCGCAGGGGTTGATGCCATAGAATTGGATGTGCGATTAAGTGCTGATCAAAAAACTGTCATATGCCATGATGCAAATTTATACCGTTTTGGTGGACCGCGAACCTCAGTACGAAAATTGACCTTGGTCGCTATGCAAAAAATAGACATTGGGTCTTGGAGGGGGAAAGAATGTCGTGGTCAATACGTAATGACCTTAGATGACGCCTTAATGCTCTGTAAAAAAGTAGTGGTCTGTATTGAATTAAAAGCCAGTGCAGGAAAAGGCGCGAGTTTGTATCATCGTCGCTTAGTTTCCGCCGTCATAAAAGTAATTCGCGCACAAAAAGCAGAAAAACGTGTGCAATTACTGTGCTTCAATGCAAACGTACTGCAGTCCTGTGCACAATATGCTCCAAACGTACCGCGAGTTCGAAATTGTGAACGATTACCCCAAAATGTTGATCGCTGGTTGGTTAATCAACAGGGATGTTATGCGGTGTGTTTTGATCAGCGGTTAGTAACTGTCACTTTAGTCGCCGCTGCGCAAGAACGTGGGCTGCGTGTTTATTCCTATACGGCAAATACAAAAAGCGTGGTTGATCAATTATTGCGTTGTGGTGTAGATGGCATTTTGAGTGATCGCCCGGCGTGGTTAGTGCAAGCCGTTCGGAAGCGGTAATGCAACGCAATTCACATTATTTGGATAAAAGTCCTTTTGATGTTCTCGTCATCGGAGGGGGAATTTATGGTGCATGGGTGGCCTATGATGCAGCGCTACGTGGATTACGAGTAGCCATTGTTGAGCGACATGATTGGGCATCTGGTACGTCTAGCGCATCTTCAAAATTAATTCACGGTGGTTTGCGCTATTTAGAATATGGACATGTCAGTCTAGTGCAAAAAACCTTACAAGAACGTTCGCGCTTATTACGTTTAGCGCCACATCGTGTTTGGCCCTTACGATTTGTTTTACCGCTTACCGACGATGGTCGTGCTAATAGGTTTTCCCTTACTGTCGGGCTCGGCATTTACGACTTTATGGCAGGAAGAAAGGCTGGTGTTCCAGGGCATCAATTTGTTATGCGTGATACGTTGTTATCCCACATGCCGTGGATCGCAGCGCCAGACATTACCGGCGGATTTTTCTATAGTGATGCTGGAACCGATGATGCGCGGCTGACTTTAGAGTTAATTGCTGGTGCAATAGATGCGGGTGCCGTTGCAGTTAATTATGCGACTGTCACAGATATTATGCGCGATCCAGGGGGAAAGGTTACAGGTGGCCTCGTGCATGACCTCATTCATGACCACCAGTACGAAGTGCGCGCTCGCGTAACGGTAGTAACTGCCGGACCATGGTGTAGCCAGGTTGTTGGAAATTTACCAAGCCCAATTCGTTTTAGTAAAGGCGTCCATTTAGTAATGCCACCTATTCGCGGCGCCGCTCACCATGCCGCATTACTTACCGCACCACAAGATCGACGAGTATTTTTTCTTATTCCTTGGTATGGAGCTACATTATTAGGAACGACTGATGATGATTATAAAGGCTCATTAGATGATGTCACCGTTACAGACGCAGATAAATCATATTTATTAACGGCTGTCCAGCAGCGATGTCCACAATTACAATGGACACATACACACATGCGCGCGGCATTTGCTGGGGTGCGCACCTTAGTCGGTCCGGCGCATGGTTTTATTGGTTCGGTGAGTCGCGAGTGGTCCTTAATGGAAATGGATAGTCATTTATTGGTATCCGTAGGGGGAAAATTAACCTCCGCACGAATCGAAGCAGCCACGACCGTGGATCGTTGTCTGCACGTTTTGGGTCGCCCGCACATATCGAGTTTAACCCATCGTCGCCGCTTGCCGTGGGCCCCAATCGGGTCATGGAGTAAATTTTTTAAGCAGGAAACACAACACTTGGTTAACTTAGGGGTTGATGTGATAACCGCTATGACAGCCGTGCGTCGTTACGGTACGCGCGTTCATTTACTTGCGAAACAAGTGCAAAATAATACACAATTACGAAAAAGAATTGACGATCGTTATCCATTTTGCACTGGCGAAATACCAATTGCAATTGATCAAGAAATGGCTCAACACAACCAGGATATTTTCCGCCGCCGTATTCCTTTGTTAGCTTTGGGCGGCAGTCCAACCGCTGTAAAAGACATGTCATTGGTGCAATAAAAAACCCTGCGTATAAAACGCAGGGTTGGAAATTGTATAGCTAACAAGGGCTTATCGGTTCAAATCTTTGGCGTTTTGATTCCACCAAGCAAATCCCTTTTCAATAGCCTCTTGTCGAGCTAATGGATTTGCGCGTGAACTAAAACCAAAATCTTGTTGGGTCATTAAGCGTAAAGAACGCGCGATGTGATCGCCAGCAACATTCGCTTCCATGGCCATTAACATATGTGGGATAGCAGGTGTATAATTAATTTTAACTAACGCTTCAGCGGCATAACGACGTACGCCTGCATTCGCGTCGGTTAACGCATTTGCTAAAGCAGGTCCGTGTTCTCGATTACCAATTTGACCTAAAGCAATCGCGCACATACGGCGTACATGTGGATTTCCATCTAGAGCTAAATTATGAAGTAAAATGGGTGCAGCATCTTCAACTTGCATTAGTCCCAAATTAGCATCGCTGCTGCCGCGCAGTGCACCTTCGCTGTCGCCAGCATGGGTTAGGTAATCTGCTTTATTTATTTGTTTTGCGCGCGTTAAACCATTCATCGCATTCACACGCACTTTTGGATCTTCATGATTTAATAATTTGCGCAAGGCTGTCGATGCGATTGCAGTACCTGTATCCGTTAGTGCTGTAATGGCGGTAATAAGTTCAGCACTGCTCCGGTTAGAAGCTTGTAACCAGGGCAACAATTTTCCGGTGAGTTCTGGATCCTGTAAATATCCCATGCGACGAATGGCATCGATGCGTACGGCCTCATCTTCACTAGCCAATGCAGCAACTAAGGATTCGACACGTCGTTGATAAAAAGAATTCGCCGCACGAGCAGCCGCTAAAACTTGATCATCGACTTCGCTAGCACTGCCACCTGACAGTGGCGCTAAAGCAAGGGCACACGCTAATAGGACAGTGAGGATCTTTTGCATGAGCGTACGCTAGGGAGCACCTCGTCGGTGCCTAACTGACACAAGCGGTCCGCATTGACCGTGTGTCAACCCGTCTAGGCGTCTTTAGGACCGTTTCGGACGATCTCACTACGTGGGTCTTTTAGCGGTAAAATGACGGTAAAAGCACTACCCGTGCTAGAACTGACTAACGAAATCGTGCCACCAAGTGAATCGAGCAGTTGTTTAATAATAGCTAATCCCAGGCCGGTTCCACCGCTTTGTCGACTGCGATGGGAATCGACCCGATAGAAGCGTTCGAAAATATGTTGTTGATGTTCTAGCGGAATTCCGATTCCGCTATCTTGGACAATGATCTGACAATGATCTTGACCGCGTTTGGTTATGTCGACAGCGACCGTTCCCTGCGGACGATTGTAGCGAATCGCATTTGAAATGAGATTTCCTAATAATTGCCGGACGAGTTCTTCATCGCATACCGTCGGCAGAGTTTGTTCACCTTGTAATGTAACTGTAACGCTATGATGGCGAGCTAATTCTATGTGCTCATCAATAATTGTTTTAGCAATGGTTGTCATATCACAGGCCGTCGGCCGGACTTCCCAAGCGCCTTGCTCTAAACGCGAAATGGTAAGCACATCTTTTACTAATTCAGCTAAGCGATCACTGTGTTTAGCAATACGTGTTATAAAATCTTTTGCCGTTCTTGGATCTTCTTCAAGCACACCATCTAGTAAGGTTTCGGTAAAACCAGCGATGGATGTTAATGGTGTTTTAAATTCATGACTAACCGAACTAATAAAATCACGTCGCGCATTTTCCATATGTTTACGTTCGGTTTGATCATGTAATACAATAACGCGAATTTGATTAGTAACGGGAATAACCAGCGAACGTAGTTGGCGTCGTAGGTGTTCAAATTCTTGTGGTTTTTCTGGCTCCTGGACGGGTATATGTTGGTAATAGGTAGATCCAATAACATCAGCGCCACTAGCAGCTAAATGCCTAAAAGCAGCGTTAGCATATAAAATGACATCCATAGAATCTATACAGGCAATGCCTTCGGTTAAGGCTCCCAGAGCACCATCTAGTAATGAACGTTGTTGGGCAATTTCTTGCTGGCTTTTTTGTAACTGCTCACCCATGGCATTTAATTCGTGCCCTAGATGAGCCATATTATCATGGCCTAATAATCCTGCGCGACGTTCAAATTGTCCGTTAGCAAATGAGCGAGCCACAGACACCAATTCTTGAACACGTGTGCGGTCGCGCCATAGATGAAAGGCAAGCACCGCTCCAGCACATAAAATAACAATAATGGCAGATATGGTCATCGGCCTTGCTAAACGTTGTTCTAAATTGAGTTCAATTGATAGAGGAGCAGCGATCCGTATTACAAGACCACTTGGTAAGGCTTTCGCTGCATAAAGAAGATCAATGCCAAGCGTATCACTGTATCGCCGACTTATCCCCGTGCCTGATTTACGTGCTTCAATAATTTCTGGACGGTTATTATGATTGTCCATATGTACTGCTGTACCTTGAGAATCATAGAGTGCTGTCCCATCTTTGCTTATTATTGTGATACGTCGTTGAGCTGGGAGCGCCATTGTCTCTAATTTTTTAAAATCATCTCTATCGGCAATTAATACAGCAACGACTTCCGCCTCAGCACGAATTTCTTCTAATAAACTTTCGCTAACTACATCAGTAACAATTCTATATTGGTAGATTAAGGCAAGCCAAATAATAACGATTAATACTATTGCTGCAATTAACAGCCATCGTGCTCCATATATAACACTTTGCCAGGTTGAGACCATCTACACGGCTCCTGATGCAGCTATGCTATATCAGAAAAACGATAGCCAATACCACGCACCGTCTCAACCATATGGTCATAAGGCTTAATTTTCGAGCGCAAATTACGCACATGGACGTCTAAAGTGCGGTCAGTGACTGTACTATCACCATTTGAGATACGGTCGAGTAAATCGTAGCGGCTATAAGCGATCCCTGGGTGAGAAGCCAAAAAATAAAGTAATTTAAATTCTGTGAGCGTCAGTGTTATTACTTCGTCTTCTATTGATACACTGTGACGTACGGGATCGATGGTGAGGTCTTTGACCTGAATTCGTTTTTTGGCGGTTTGTAATTCATTATCTTGCGAACGAGCTAATCGAACTTTTATGCGCGCTAACAATTCTTTTACACGAAAAGGTTTAATAACATAATCATCAGCACCTAGCCCAAGGCCTAACACGACATCGCTTTCCTCGCTTTTTGCTGTTACCATAATAATTGGAATGGCAGCCAGATTTGCATCGGAACGCATAATGCGACAAACCTCTAGTCCATCTTTATCTGGCAACATTAAATCAAGGAGTACCAAATCATAAGCATTGCGTCGCATTTCATGAAGACCATCGCCACCGGAACTAGCAATCGTAACAGTATGACCTTCTCGCTGTAAATTAAATTGCAGCAGCGTTTGAATATCTGGTTCGTCTTCAATTACTAAAATGCGTGCCATGAGATTTTAATTATCGTGTTGGTGACGAGCAATGGTGCCTTTGTGGATATAAACCGTTTCATCTGCAATAGAGACAGAAATATCTGCGATGTGCTCTAATAAAGAAGCAGCGCGTAATAAATGCGTGTACTCACGAATGCGGTCGCTGTCTGTTTTCATTAATTCTTGAATATCAACATAGCATTCTTTAGTATATTGATCAGATAACTGCTCATCTTTAATAACGCCATCGGCAAGCGTTAAATTGCCAGTAATGAATGCATCCATAGCGTGATGTTGCATAGCCAATACCAATCGGCCAAGCGGTTCAATTTGCTTAGGGTTAATGGCCCCTTTGTTACGAGCAATGTAGGAGGCACGTTTTGCAAGACTTTCTGCTAGGTCACCAATTTGCTCCAGATCACTGGTTATACGCATGGCGGCTATGACCAAACGTAATTCACCTGCCATTGGTTGTTGAAGGGCAATGATTTGATGACAGCGATCTTCAATCGAATTTTCGAAGGCGTCTAATTGATCTTCTAAAACGCGACATTGCTCGCGAGCTTCGGTGGTTGGTGTAATAATGGCATCTACAGCAATTGATAAAGAGCGTTCAACCAAATTGCCCATGCTCACCAAAGAACGTTTGAGTTCAGCAAGCTCTAAATCAAAGTGTCGGACTAAATTCATAATAAGACCTCGTATAAATTAACCAAATCGTCCTGTGACATAATCTTCGGTTTGTTTTACTTTTGGATTAGTAAATATGGATGCCGTCGTATCATATTCGATTAATTTACCAAGATAAAAGAATGCTGTACGGTCACTACAACGACCGGCTTG
>JAHEDF010000439.1 GCA_024641365.1 Planctomycetota bacterium
GAGGATGCCTGAAGCGAATTTGCGGTTAAATTAACTAGTACAGGAGTTAATAATTTTGGATCAATTGGTATTTGTTCATGTGGTGCATTAACGATGATAGTGGTATGTTGTTGTTCAGCGCGATATTGTAGTAATTCCGCAATTTCCTCTAAATAGGTGTGCATATCTAAACGAGTAAAAGCATGTTTATTTGATGATTGGTCATCAATGAGTGCGAAAACATCGTGTAAACGTTCTTCAAGGCGTAATGCTATGAGTCGCACGTGAGCGGCCTTGGCAGGATCCATTCGCCCACCATGCGCATGTAATTGATCAACCGCTTGCGTAAGTGTTCTTATTGGCTGTCCAATTTCATGGGCTAATTGCCCCAAAAAACGTCTGTGAACAGCGTTGGAGGTTACTTGTTGATCGAGCGCAATTGCTAAACGTTCTTGTTGATGATGTAAACGAGCCATCAAATCGGAAAAGCTCACTCGTAATAATTCAGCTTCTCGCAGTCCATGCATATCAGGCAGTTGATCTTGCGGGTCTCCGCTATGGTGAATGCACGCATCGGCTAGAACACTAATTGGCTTTAGCCACCACCAACCAAGCGCAATACCTATTAGAATGGTAAGAATTGAAACAATGAGCCCGGTTAAATTTATGGTTTGAATAAGATCTTGCTTAATACGTGAACCAGTGCTGTGGTCTTGAGAAAAAGTAAAGCGAATTTCTCCGTCTGGAACTGGAAATGATGCGGTGACAAATAACTTACCACCAGAAACAATTATATCATGCTGTTGTAATTGTGCCGATAATATAGGGCCTAACGTGCCAGTTTTGCGGATAGTCTCTATACGTACGTCCCATAAATCATTGGATAATTTCTGAAGGAATTTTGAATTAAGATAATTAATAGCGATTAAATAGCCACGTGGAGTGCCGATGTGCGAACTCGGCCTAATTGGTGCAATGGCATACATTATAGGGAATCCTTCAGCGATCATAAACCCATGTCCATTTTGATTTACACGAACAAGTTTTTCAAAGACCTCTGCAGGGACTGGATCTGCGGGCGACACTTCGCTTTTGCGGATATGGTTATAATTATAACGACCAGTGACATGATCATTGGCTACAATTATCATAAATTGCGTAATGCTACCTGGAGTTTTCCCGGGATTGAGGTTAATAGCTGCCCAATTGTCGTCTGGACGCGGCATGCGTTGATATAGATCATCCCAATTAGCGTATTCATCAACTTCGTATCCTAATTGGGTTAAACTATCATTTAATAATTTTTCGAAGACTATGACTTGTTGGTCCGCCGCACGCTGATCAAGATAAGCAATGCCGCGGTTGATGCTTATGGTTGTGCTGATGGCACAAGCGGTAGCAGTGATGAGTGCTATCAATGCACATAAAACAATAATGCGCCCACGTAAGCTATTCATGCCAGTTCTGGTATTTGTAGTGATGTCGTTTCGTGAGGTGCAAGTAATTGTAGGGTAAAGGTGGATCCACTTCCAAGTTCCGATCGCACGGTAAGCGACCCACCCATACGTGCTGCTGACATTTTAGCTAAGGGCAATCCAATGCCATGAATGCCCTCGGTTTTAGACGAGGTAAAGGGCTCAAAAATTTTATTAATTAAAGCATCAGGTATTCCTGAGCCGCTGTCTTGAACGCTAATTGTAGTGCCTGGACCTAATTTAATTATTACCACCCGACGTTCTTGGCTTTGGTTGGCTACGGCTTCCACAGCATTGCGTAGTAAATTTGTTAATATGAGCCGTAAACCAGCATTGTCGCTGAGTGCCATGATTGGTTGCGTTGGTTTCTCCCAGGTAATTTTTACATCGCTGTAGCGCAACCATTGTTCGCGATCATTCAGCAATACATCAATTTGTAAGCCGAGGTCAACAATTTCTAAGCGATTTTTTTGCGGTGTGCCAGCTAAGCTCCGTAAATGATCAATAGTTTGCGTCATGGTGAGTAATGACATAGCAACTTGCGTTAATGTCGAAGAAATATGTTCTGGGCTTGGATCTCGACCCAATTGTCGTAAATAATGTAAACCTTCCAGTCCAACACGCGCGGCAGACAGTGGTTGTCCTAATTCGTGAGCGAGGCTGCCTGCAAGTATACCGAGCGAGGTTAATTGTCGCTGATGTGAATCATGTTCTAAGCGCTGCGAAATAACGTCCTGCGCTTGCAATAATTGTTTTTGCAAGCGAGTTCGTTGACGGTCGAGTAGTGAATGTGCAATAATGACAACTAATAGCGCAGCACAGAAAGAAAAGAATAAAGCCGTTTCGGCAACTTGCAGCATCGCTAAATCATTACTGTCGACGACTTCCATATTGGCGCGTAACCAGAGTCGAGCAAATATACCCACAATAACAATGCCGCCAGTAATGAGGAGTAATGGCCATGACTGCATAAATTTCATGGCGTTGGTCCATTATCATTATCCAATAAATTATATCGTTTACGAAGTGTGTAGAGTACTTTTCGTGATATACCTAAATAATCAGCGGTGCGAACTGGCGAATCATTATGAAGTTTTAATGCCGATTCGATAATCGCTCGTTGCCATTGATCTAAATCAAATCCTTCGCTTGGTAAGGCAAAGTCGCCTGGATTAGTGGACAATCTAGCTGGCGACAAAGTAGGAGTAATTGTCGTAGATTTTGAGATTTCGGTCTCGTTCGAGGGTGGGAGCGAACCTAATAAACTCTCAATGATGGGCACGTCTAATACCGCACCATCATATAACATACCCGCCTGTTCTAAAAAATGATCAAGTTGTCGTACATTACCAGGCCATGAATATTTTGTTAGGTAGTCTGCTGCTGCTGTAGATAATTTCTGAAAACCGCGTCCACGTAATTTACGTATACGTTGCATGAATAAATGAGCCATTGGCACAATGTCTTCACTACGTGCTCGTAATGGGGGAATCCGTACATGGCCTACTTTTAAGCGATAATAAAGATCTTCTCGAAAGCGACCGTTTCGCATGCGTTCGAGCAAATCTACATTGCAAGCGCCAATTACGCGGGCGGTTAAGTGTTTTAATTCGGATGATCCGACAGGATACCAGGTGCGATCTTCTAGTACACGTAATAATTTTGCTTGTTGCTCTAAAGGCAAGTCGGCTAATTCATCTAATAATAAGGTGCCGCCAGCAGCTAATGCTAATTTTCCTTGTGAACCTCCTGATATCGCGCCGGTAAATGCCCCTGGTGCATAACCAAATAATTCCGCTTCAAATAGGCCTGGTGCGATTGCCGCACAATTTAATGCGATAAACGGTCTATTAGTTTTTGGTTTGCCACCATGATGAATGCGACGGGCAATTAATTCCTTTCCGCTGCCTGTTTCTCCTTCGATTAAACACGGTAAATCAGTGGCGTTGTGTAAGCGATCACACAAAGTAATGACGCGTGCAAAGGTATCACCATGAATTATTAACCCATCAGCTTCCTCAAGTATGCTATTATTAACTTGCATGGGTGTCGGCGTGGAATGATCCGCATCGACACGTTCAATTAGGCGATGTAATTCGCGTACGTCGATTGGTTTTCGTAAATAATCGATGGCGCCTTGGCGTAGTGCGAGAATCGCCGTTTCCGCATCGCCAAAAGCAGTCATTAAAGCCAACGGTGGTGGATCATCTATTGCTTCAAGCGCATGTAATAATTGCAGCCCGTCCATGCCCGGCATGCGCAAATCGCTTAATATCAGATCTGGTTTTTCTCTACGAGCCATGGCTACCG
>JAHEDF010000440.1 GCA_024641365.1 Planctomycetota bacterium
TCAACAATTGCGCGACGGTCATTTGGCCAGCCGGTAAAGGTAAGAGTCCATTATTGCTTTGATTCGCACGACGCAGCGCGTGTCCGGGGTGCATGCCGGTCATTAACACGCAGCGTGATGGGCCGCACACCGCATTACCACTATATGCCTGGGTGAATTTCATCCCTTCGGTTGCCAGACGATCTATGTTTGGCGTTGTGCCGTACGAACAACCGTAACAAGAGAAATCACCAATACCGGCATCGTCAACTAAGATGAAAATAATATTTGGTTTTTCTGATGAAGACGCAGCGGTTACCGTTGAGGGTATGCTCGCTACGACCAATAGTAGCACGGTCAGATGCATTTTGAGTAGTTGGTTCATTAGTGATCCTCACGATACTACTACGTACTAGTACACCGTTTTGTTTCGCCTCTGTGTGTGGAAAATTACCTCGCATTCATGGCAAATGCGGCATGAGCGTTTTTATGAGAAACATGTCTGTGTCGGATAGAAGGGGATCGCATCACCTGATGTTGTATCAGGTCTCTGTTAATCGTCCTTTTACCGCTTCTTGAACAGACTGTATAGTGGTGTGGGCAACTAATCATTAACGAAAGTTATTGCTTAAGATAATTTTTTATAGCGTATCTTTTAATTTCAACGGCAGCCGCTCTCAGCACACTTTCAAACGAACCACCATAGAAAGGAGCGTAATTGCCATGCACCGTTCCCATGTGTTCAACAAATCCCACTCGCGTTCCATTTTTATCCAAATACTGGACGACAATGCTCACGTTTGTGAGGTCATAGACAGTATATGAACCCCAGGTTCCAATTTTAGTTTGCTTTAATTGATCGCAGGTAAATGCCGCATGATTAATAGAAGAGGATCCATCTTGGTGTATGTCTTTCAAATTATCTTTACCAGCTTGTTCTAATAATCCAAAATAAGATTTACACAAATCTGAGCCGGGTTTAAAATCAACGTCCACAAAATCAGATTTTCCATCTGCAATCCACATGCGCCATTGCTCTGCACATAATGGATTGAGTAGCATACTTACCATTAATGCTACGAACAAGCTTATGTTGTGAGCATAAATTATTTTTAATTTTGACATAAAACCTCTTACGTATCTGTCGGAACCGAATCCCAATCCGCATTTTGATAACGAATAAGCCAATTTAACGCGTAGTGGCGTTCCACTACAACACCACCGTCAATCGCAGGGTGCTTTTTATTTTTTAATCGTAATTCTATAGCAGCCCAATGCAGACGATAATAAAGATCGGCGGCATTGAGGATGCTTGCGGTAGATTGCGGTTGCGCTTGGTCACTGAGTTCCTGAATCGTTTTATCTTTAATATGGCCGACTACCGTTGCGGCATCACAAGTTTTATGTGCAGGTAATAAGTCTGATTCTATGCCCAAAGCCCATTGTAAGACATGTGCACATTCATACCGCCAACTGAACTTTGCTCTCTTACGATCGGACGAGGGAGATTCTTGTATAAAAGTCTTTTCTTCGTCGGTCAAATCGTTGTGGACCTGATAGGTAGCAATTAAATGGTCGATAAGAGTTTTATCATCCTGTTCTGCTTTTACCGCACAAATGGCGATGCATAGTAAGCGCCGAGCGATGTCCTCGGGTGTACGCACGGTGACATGCTTATCTTCTTCAATAACGGGTAGACTATCCAATACTGGTAAGCCCAGATCGCGAATTATTTTTATTGAGAATGATCGACGTGCTAATTGGTGCTCAGTTGGATTTGGATAATCACGGCTCGTGCGCACCACTCCTTGCAATTGTTCTTCGGTGGCAGTTTGTGGTGACTCTTTGTCGTCGTCCTCTGCTGCTAACGGTCCGAACAGCACGCCTTTTTCTGGAATAATGAAACTGTCCCAAGCGAAAATGATACCGTCAATGGAGCTCGCAAATTTTTCGATTTTATGATACACGTTATCGCCCATCTTGATATCAAAATCGCCAAGAAATGCATAGGCGCTAACTAATTGATCGACAAGTTGACAGAAATTATTAAAAAAAGGATCATTCACGTCTAAAAAGTTGGAGGCATACCCTTTTAAACCATCGCGTTGTTTGTCCCAAAATTCGGAACCCGAGACGGTAATCCGACAAGGTCCACTTGGTCCGTTGAATTCAAACCACGTGGGTTTTCGCAACCACGTTCCGTCGCTCGTGATAACGCCAAAAAAAGGTTCAAGATCTTTGGCACGAGCAGGCGGTTTGGTGCTGAAAATATTTATTCGCAGTGGTTGCATGTTGTTAGGTTGTAAAGGTGTTCTTGCCAATCAATGAGAGTGTAGGTGCGAATAGCTAACGTGGCATATACCTGAATAATAATTCCAAATCATTAATGTGTTACGAATAGGGGTAAAAACACATAAAGCGCATGAGCTTATGCATCAACTTTTATAGCATTATCGAACTATCTACTATTGGCGTAATACTTATTGCGACTAATTATCTTTTTTGGGGTGTAGAGATTACCGCAAACGTTTCGTTAAAGGTGCTAAATGAGCTCCATTCGATTTAATGAAGGCCGGTCTCTTTACATTCTTTGAAACGAAACGAAGCAAAATGACTTATTATGTTCGAATAGGTGGATTTACGCTCTTTGAAGTTGCTATCAGTTTAATCGTTGTGGCTTTTGGCATAGTTAGTTTTTTACTGGTAATACCTGCTGGAATCAAAGGACAACAGCTCTCTCGATTTCAAATACTCGCTAGCGCTAAAGCCATTGAGATGATGTCGGTAAACGCCAATCAATGGAAAAAATGGGATTTGCAACAAATGGAAGGTTGGCACTTGGGCGATTGTAACATCAACCAGATCGCTCAATCACCATTAGTTGAACAAAAAGCCTGTAATTGGCGTCATGGTAGTATGCCAGTGCCGCTTGAAATAACCCGGCGATTAGATTCCGACAACGATGAAATTCAACAAATACTCAATGATGGTGGGTATTTATTTTATTCGAGCCCACGACCAATTGCTTCAGCAGATGAAAGTAAAGTCGTCATAAGTGAACAAAGTATACCAAATGAAAGCCAGCAATTGGTTTATGGTTTTATTGGATACCCCCAACAACCAGGATTAGCCCATCATCCATGTAAAGCGTGGCCATATTATGATTGGTATCCTGCTCCGCCACGAATTCGTAGTGGTGAGGTATCAACGCCCACATCACGTCATGAAGATAGTTGGCGTTTAAATGAATGGCCAGCGCTGAATGAATTTGAGGAAGTAAAAAAAGCCTGGGAAACCTTGCTTCCGGACCCAACGTCAGCTTCAAAAACAAATTTATTAGATTATTGCGAACGAATTAAGGCGTTAATTATTGCCGTTGGAGGAATGAGCCCAGATTCTAATGGTATCCCAGGTGCTCCACCTGGTACTGCGTTTACAAAAGTAGAACCCTATCAGGTACTAGCTGCTAGTTATCTTGCTCATGCGCTGGTATGTTTTACGGCTTCTAAGCACAACCCACGTGATGTCGAAAAAACAAATGCGCAACAAGCACATGAAATATCGTTAACGTGGGTTCATCGCTATGCGCGCACGAATCCTTATGATTGGGGCATTGAGCGAGCGCTTAATTTTCAAAATGCCTGGGATAATCCGCTCTTGCAATATGCATTATTTGATAGCACGTCACCAACTGCCGGCATCGCAAGTCTAGCACCAATGCTACCCAATGGTGACGTGTCATGGCGTATTATTTCTGCACAACCTATTGTTAATAGTGGAACA
>JAHEDF010000041.1 GCA_024641365.1 Planctomycetota bacterium
ATGACCAACTCACGATCAACTCACGACCAACTACATGCTTGAACAACTGACCAATCAGCAGCTATGGCTAATAACGGCTCTTTGACAAATGGTCGCTCCGCAATGCGTGGATGCGGTAACGCTAATACAGGCGTTGAAATGATAATGCCATCGTTACGCATTAATAAATCGAGATCTATTGTGCGTGGTCCCCAATGTACTGTGCGTACACGTCCACAACTTTGTTCTATGCGTTGTAATTCTGCTAACACTTGATGTGGGCCAAAATCACTCGAGACCATCCACACACCATTGAGAAATGCACCTTGCCCAGGAGGGCCACCAACTGCTTCCGTTTCTATGAGCGGAGACGTTTTTGTAACACGTGCGATACCGCCAGCATCTAACAGAGCTGCTGCACGTGCAATGTGTTGCTGACGGTCACCAATATTTGAACCCACTGCTATTAAATACTCCCAATTAGCCATGGATTGCACCTAGCCCATGTGCTTGGCGAATAGTATTCGCTGCGGCATGTACTTCTTTATCTGACGTTAGTAATTTGGTGAGTTGGCTAGTCGATACCAACAAACGATCAGCAACAGAACGCAGAGATCCTTTTTCTTCAACTAACGCATCAAAAATAATGCCAACGACCTGCGGAAAATTATTATTGTTGGCGCCAATAATTATGCGAGTCCCCTGCTTATATGGCGCCAATAATGTAGTTTGCGTTGGCCCGCGTATGGTCAATGCCAAGCGTAAGCGTAAACGTCGCAATGCTTCTTTATGATTGCGCGCTTGTTCGCGATGATCCTGGCACTGTGCCTGCAAGCCGCTTTCAACATGTGTTATGCGAACCGCACTGTCTGTGCGATTCGTATGCTGACCGCCTGGGCCTTGGGCGCGAAATTTTTCACTGCGACAAGCCGCTAATAATTGTTCATCACTGAGTTGATAGGCGGATAACATAAGGCCAATCTCAATCAACAGTTGCTGGTAATAAAATAATTAGTCACCGTGGACACGCACCCAATGTTCGTCTGTCTCACCAACCAAAACATCAACCAACGTCATTCCCTGGGTAGCTAATTCCCCCTCCAAAACCTGCCAAAATTTACCTGCGATATTTTCCATGGTTGTAATGACGCCTTTAAAAAGCGGCAGATCATTTAAATATTGATGTTCGCACGGATCGACGACCAATTTATTTACGATAGCCGCCAACTCCATAACATTACAAAAGAAACCCGTTTTTTCATCAACCGTTCCGCGAACCGTCACTTCTAAACGATAATTATGGCCATGGATGTTTTCACACAAACCATAGGTGCATGCATTTGTCGCCGCATCTAAATCGGTGCTATGTAAACGATGACTAGCGCTAAAGGTAAATCGACGAGTGAGGTAATGCATATGAAGGTCTTAGGGTCAGGGAAATTAAACGGCTGCAAGTGGCGTTCGGCGGTCTAGTAGACAATTTGTAGCATTATTCAGCCAATCGTTCTAAATCGTGCGCAAGAATTGCTTCGTTATAACGTAGTGCCAATAAGCGGTAATAGGCCTCGGTCATACGTAAGCTGCTGTCACCGACTTGGGTTAATGTTAATCGGCCAGCGCGATACTGGGAGCGTGCATCCTCATAGTTCGCTTTAGCGAGATCGACCACTTTTTCGGCAAGTTCAATCCGCTCTATCAAACTGCGGCTTATCGTCCGCGCTTGATCAAGCTGTACCTGACGATCACGTAAAACGGCTCGTTGTTGCATACGCAATTGACGACTGCGTTGCGCAGCCGCTTCTTGTCGCGCGAGCGTATTGCCGCCATCGTATATTTTCCATGTTAATGCAACGCTTGCTGACCAATTATCATCTAAATTATTTGGTTGGCTGCCATCAGCGCCATAAAATCCACGTACATTCAATTCAGGGTAGGCATGGGACATTTCAAGGCGACTCATCGCGTCTTCATAGTGCCCTTGTATTTGCATGGACACGATCTCTCCACTTCCGTTAATCATTTTTCCCGCTTCGGACAACAGGCTCTCAAAATTTGGGCGCTCTATTGGTTCTTCTTTTATTAGCGGCATGGCTTGTCGTTCGACACCAATTAATGCGGCTAATTGAATCAGCGAATTTTCTAAATCAGATTTTGCATCTGTAAGTTCATCCTGCGACTGCGATAGAACTATTTCAGCTAAATTGGCATCAGTATTATTAGCACGGCCAGCCTCGACTAATGCGCGCGCATCATTACGCTCTCCTGTACGTTGTTTAAATCGAATGTCCGTAATAAGTAATCGTGCACGTGCGAGTCGGACATTTTCAAAAGATCGACGCGCTGCATAGGCCATATCACGCTGAGACAATGACACTTTGTGCTGCGCTAGTAGACGTAATTGCCGGTCCGCTTCGTAAGCAGATGAAAATCGGTTATATCCGTAAATAAATTGTGTAACCTCCACTCCCGTGCGGTATTCATTTTCTCGATTGAATGCAACATTACCAAATACTGGCACATCTTGGTAATCTAAGCTTGCCTTTGTATACGAAGCATGTGCTGATATTTTTGGATAAGAAAATGCTAATTCTGCGCGTACATCAGCGGCACTAATTAATTGTTCAATGCGCGCAACCGCTACTTCGGGAGCAACAGCTTGAGCCATGCGAGCCGCTTGGTTCGCTGTCAGTGGTTCTTTTGTGGCTACACTTTCATTTACAGTCGTTTCATCAGCGGCATGCAGCAAAGTACACATGCCTATTACGACACAAAATAATCTCATGATTCCTCCAGCGGCATAGCTGTGTTTTTAAAAATTCGGTTTAGCAAACGTTTTAGGAATGCTTTAATACGCTCTAACAGTAAATACATAACTGGAACCACTAATAACGTCATAAAAGTCGACATAGTTAGCCCCGCTATAAAACACGTAGCAAGTGGACTCCAAGCAATTGAAAATTCTGGGACGCCAATGGCCATTGCCATCAATCCGGCAATCGTCGTGATACTGGTTAATAAAATGGCACGCATACGCTGATGACCTGCTATACGCAGTGCCTCAAGCAGCGATAATCCTTCTTCTCGACGTTTGTTTATAAAATCAATTAATACGATGGCGTCATTCACTACAACGCCAGTTAACCCAACAATGGCTATGAAACTTTGTACCGTAAACATGCCGCGTTCTGGGCGCAAAAAACCATCCGGAAATGCCATGAGACCAACGCCCATGATGCCCAAAGCTAAAAACACGCCAATAAATGAAAAAATAACGTTACTTAGAATAAGCAAAGGTTGTGTATAGCTGCGAAATTGCGTCGCCAACAGCATATAAATTAAAAATATTGCTAAGAGAAATGCTTGGCCAAGACTTGCGTAACTCTTGTTGGTACTTTCCGCTTCACCGCCAAAGGCAATATCCGCCCCTGGATATTCTTGCTTATGTAGATCAAACCATTGCTGAATCGCGTCATTAACGTGCACCGGTGAAATCATAGCGTTTTCGGTAAAGTTTCCGGTAATAGTTATAGCACGCTGATAATCACGTCGCACTAATGATGCTTGTGGTAATTCAGCGCTCATGCGCACCACGTCACCAATTTCGACTAATTTTCCTGTCGCATCGTTTATGATTGGAACCTGTAGAAAATTACTTGGGTCATCAAGCAATCGTCGATCAGTGCGTACGCGCACCGGAATATCATCATCACTACGGCGAAACTCACCAACATAGGCGCCATCAACAGCACCTGCGATAACATCCAATACTTGTTTTTGCGTAACACCAAAATGGGACAATTGCTCCCACTGCGGGGAAAATGACAATTGCTGCATACGACGACTTGCATCATCATTTATATCAATTAACCCTTTTAATTTTGGCGTTGCTGCATTTTCAATTAAATAACGTTTTAAATCTGCCGCCATATCAACAACGGACGAGTCATTTCTTCCACTTATACGCACTGTCAGCGGCAATCCAACTGGTGGGCCATCCATTTGCTGAGTAACTTCTAATGAAATGCCGTTCTTCTCAAATTGTGATTCTAATTTTTCTCGTACCGCAGTAAGAATTTTCATTGAATCATCATCACGTTTTTCAAGGGGCGGTAATTCTGCAAAAATAAATCCGTACTGATGGCTCCACACCGGTTTATAATACGCATCCATGAGCATGCCGGCAAAACCATTTGCTGTAGCAACTTTACCAGGACCCATATCAATCATCGCTTTTTCAATGTCACGTACCAATTGATCGGTTTGGTAATGAGTCGCTTGCGGATTCATACGCACAGCAACATTAAGCATGGAGGCATCATTGGGGAAAAATGCTAATTTTAATAATGGGCGCTGCCCCCAATCAACCGCAAAACGGCTTTGCACTACAACACCAATCGTCATGAGGAACATGACGAAGACCAAGCCAATAACCTTTAGCGGATTACGTAAATTCCACCCTAACAAATGGTCATAGATGCGCGCTAAAAAGCCAACAATTCCTGTGCGCTGTAAATAGGCATCTGCACCATCTATTTTCTTAGTTGGTAATTTATCGGGCCCTAATAACCGCTCTAAAGTTACGGCATGTAATGGCAACATCAGCATACACTCAAATAAACTGCCAATTAATGCCACGGACACCGCAATTGGTAATAAACCAAAAAAATCACCTACTGCTCCGGTCATTAATAGAAGCGGTAAAAAGCTAGCGATGGTGGTCAGCACTGCGTTCACAACTGGCCAAAATACCTCAGCTGTGCCATCAATTGCAGCCTGATAAATTGGTTTTCCTTCTTCACGATGTCGTTGAATATTATCTACCACGACAACGGCATCTCCGACCAACATGCCCGACACCAATACTAAACCGACAACTGTTAATTCGTTTAAGCTGTTGCCAGTCAACCAGAAATAGAGCAAGGCAACTAATACTGCAAACACGACACCAGAAATGGTCAATAATGCCGTACGCCAGGTTAAGAAGAACAATAGTGCTATCGAAACTAAGATTATCCCCCACAGTAAATTTCCTGACAGCACACCCAAAAAATCACCAATTCGCTCGGCCGTATCAGCCGAATAGATTATAGCCAAGCCATCTTCTTTGTGTTGCTCAAGAAATGACTGCGATATTGCGACAACGTCGTTTTTAATGGTAAGCGTGCTGGCCGATGAAATTTTCGTGACTTTACAAAGCACAGCCTGATGACCATTCGCTGAAATTAAAACACCTTGTTCAATTGGCCGCTCACCACTTTGTGCTTGGCGGCATAAATCCCCAACCGTAATCATTGCACCATCACCATCGCGCCGCACCAATACTGACATAATGTCTTGGCGCGTACGGTAGCGTGCATCAACGCGGAATAAGCGCTCACCCGACTCTGTATCAACTGTTCCTGCAGGCGGCGCGACACCAGCCGTAGATAAGGCTTGGACTACTTCCGTGTAAGTTATGCGGTAACGATTTAATGCCTGCTGATCTAATTCGACTACAAATTGATCAGGGCGAACGCCATCTATAGAGACCTTTTTAATCCCCGAAACTTGCTCTAAACGGTCACGTAATTCCTTTGCTAATAAAAATAATTGTCGCGGCGCCAATGGTCTTTTTTCATCTTGAGATATTAAACTCAATTGAATAACTGGAACCCAGGCATCTACTTCCATTTTGTTTATATTGATGGTAAGTGGCTTTCCATTGACCACTGGCATTTGATTTTGAACGGCCAAAATCTTTAGCCGCGTTTGGTCATATAACTTTTCATAATCAGTATCGTCATCATATTTAATAAAAAGTTCACTTTGACCGGCAGTTGACGTAGACCTGACGAATTCTAACGATTCCATGCCACGTAAAGCATCTTCAATTTTTTGCGTAACTAACCGCTCTACCTCATTGGCATTAGCCCCAGGGAAACGCACCAAAATATGTGCTTCCCCAAATGGCAAGTTAGGGAAACGATCAATTGGAATATTACGTAATCCAAAGACAGACGTCACCAGCAATCCGATGAATAGTAAATTCATCAAAACGTGCTGACGTAATCCGAATGCGATGAGTGATCTCATGGGATTTCCATGATAATAATGCGCAGGCAAACCATAATTATGGCACAATCACAACATCGTTGGTGAGTTGATCCGGCAATACAACAACATGGTCATCATGTTGTTTACGCAGTATGGTCACAATAATATCACGGCCATCATTTGTACGTACGCTATAGCGCTCTCCGGCGAATCGCAAAAAGGATGAGGGAATTAATAATCCGCCACTCGGGTCAGGCATGGAAATGGAAACAGCTACTTCCAATCCGCCGATTGCTTCTGGGGCTTCAGCGCCAGCGACATCTAATTCAATGCGACGCTTACGACTCACGGGATCAAATTCTGGGTCAAGACGTGCTAATGTAGCAGGTGCGCTGGCATTGTTATGACGTGGAAAACGAATACTGATATTTTTTTGCGCCCGCATCGCCGTTAATTCTTCGGTCGTTATATATAATTCGATCACTAATGTCGACGTATCAACAACGCGCATAAATGGCGTTCCAGCCGCAATCATGGCACCTGGTTCCGCGTTTCTTTTGGCAACAAGCCAACCTTCAGGAGCAATTATCCGATGGCGCTGAACAAAATCGTTGGCTCGTTCGACTTCTAATGCTGCCTGTTTTTGAGCGGTTAATGCTTGCGCATGTGTTATGCGCGCTTGTTCCAACGCCACCTGTGCAACTGATGCGGCAGTGTGGGTCATGTCGAGTTCTTCGGCGCTTATTTTACCATCATCAGCTAATACTTTGGTACGAGCTGCTGTACGTTCGCGCAGGCCGGCTTCACGTTCAGCAGCTTGAATGGCTAGTTCGGCTGCAGATGTCGTTTGTTGAGCTGCAACAAGTGCCGCCTCTGCAACTTTTTGAGCAATAACTGCCTGAGTATCATCAAATAAAACTAAAGGTTTTGTCCCATCAATACGAGCGCCGACATCAGCATGAATTGCAATGATGCGCGCAGATACTTCTGAAGCGATATCCAATGTACGACGCGGTTTAGTAAAACCAACGATTGTACGTTCTAATTCCGCTGGATGCGCTGCAGGGGTCCATTCACTTTCTGCGGCATAACTACTTTGAGTCGCATACCAACAACACAGCATGACAAAAGCTGGAAATATAATGCTATTCCTCATGCGAATATCTCCGGCGGATGCTGCGCATCTTTTAATAGCATCGTTAAAATCCCATCAGCTGTTGAGCGAGCGAGCGATGATGCTGATAATTCTGGTCGAAATGGTATTTGCCAAATAAGCCCATCTATGCTCGCAGTAAATAAACGACCTAGAATCATCGGATCAGGCAATTTTTTAAATAGCCCCTGCGCTAAGCCAGCACCATATAAATAATTAACAATAGTTTCCCACTGTGCGTAGCTTTCACGCAACATGGCTTGGGCCTGGGCTAAAACCTGTGGCTGGTCACTAGATATAGTCCATAAATCGGTAAATAAACGAATAAACGTGCGCGACGATTCAGGAACCACCGTAAAAGCAGTTAACAATAATTGATGCAGCGCTTTAGCAGGATTACTGTCTGCGCCTGCGTGTACGCCAGGACCAGCGCTCCCTAACAATTCATTCACTTGGTTTTGATTGCGGCGGCAACACCACTTACAAGCATCTAATAATAATTCCTCTTTAGAACGAAAGTATTCATAGACAGTGCCTTTGCCGATTCCGGCTTCTGCGGCAACTGCTGATATTGGCGTCCCACTAAATCCATCGCGCGCAAAACAGGTTACTGCTGCTTCGACAATTAAATCTCTTTTAGTTGGTGGTGATTTGGTTTGATCTGCTGATGTCTGCATGGCGTCGCACTATGAATCGTTTTGGGTACAGACAATAACTGACTGACTGGTCGGTCAGTTATTGTATAACGCTAACGATAGATAACTAATAATTAAAAGACGGCATGATAACGGCTAAAAAACAGCCCTAAAGGATAGGGTAAATATTAAGCATTTACTCGCAGAATCTTTGTTTTTAAGCGTATTCATCGAGCATCACTCCGCTTCATGGGCGATCACATGTGAAAATCATTGCGACAGAACCATCGAGCGGTCGATCAATTCACCTTAAACCCACAGCTAATTTGCTCATGTCTGCTGCCAAAACACACCACCCATAGCGTTATTCTAATTGCGGGGTGCGCACTCCCCTCTAAAAGCTTCCCCTTCACACTATTCACAATTTGGTCCCTCTCTAGGAAATCACATGTCCCGTTACCTCGTTGAACGTCTCAATCCAACATTTGGCTATTTTTACAAAGCCGGCAAAACACTGCATCAAGGCAAAACCAAATGGCAGGAAATGGAAATCATTGAAAGCGAAGAATTTGGCAACGTCTTGTTATTAGATGGCGTCACGCAAGTAACTTCACGCAATGAATTTTTATATCATGAACCGATGGTACATCCGGCCTTATGCAGTCATGCAGATCCAGAAGATGTTTTAATTATTGGCGCAGGTGATGGCGGTATTTTACGCGAAGTGTTAAAGCACCCGGTCAAGAAAGCCGTTATGGCAGAGTTGGATGGCGGCGTTGTCGATTTCTGTGATCGTTTAATGCCTGAGATTAACAACGGCGCATTTCATGATAAACGATATCGTTTAGAAGTTGGCGATGGGCGAAAATTTGTCGAAAACACCAGTGAAAAATTTGACGCGGTCATTATGGACATGACTGATCCATTTGGTCCATCAGTTATGCTCTATACGAAGGAATTCTTTCAACACGTGAAGAACACCTTCAAAGATAAAAAATCAATGTTTGTCATGCACACGGAAAGTCCGATAGCACGACCAAACACTTTTAAACAATGTCATCGCACATTATCGGAAGTATTTAAATATCGTCGTACGTTCTATCTTTATATTCATATGTATGCTGTTCTCTGGTCGATCACCGTCTGTAGTGACGGCACTGATGTGACCAAAATTAGTGAAGAAGAAATCGCCAAACGTTTGAAAGCACGCGGTATCAAAGGGTTAAAAGCATACACCCCTACCACCCATCATTCTATGTTAGGTGAATTTCCATTTGTTGGCGATTTACTTAAAGAATTGCACACCGTGCCTGTGATTACCGATAAAAAACCAATCGTGTTGGATGATATCGATATTAATCGTGGTAGTTTAGAGTTAATTGAAGTAGATGGCGATAAGCCAGCAACGAAAAAGAAAGCTGCAAAAGCTAAGAAAGCTCCTGCAGGAAAAAAATCCGACGCCAAAAAACCGAAAGCGTCAAAAGCAAAAGCTGCTAAAGCAGCCAAGCGCTAAGCCGGTCCTCGCCGCATAGCCCTTTGCTGTGCGGCCCAGGCCTTTTTTCTGACGGTGACTGCCGTGTTCCAAACCGTGCTACCCGATCCTACACGCATGCGCGCTCTTGCCGCTGAACATGGCACGCCATTGCTGTTGTTATCCACGCAAACTATTCGCAGCCAATATCGCACGCTCAAACAAGCGCTTCCTGGTGTGCAATTGCATTATGCTTTAAAGCCGCTGCCACATCCTGCGGTAGTTGCAGCCATTCAAGCTGAAGACGGTTATTTTGATTTAGCGACCAGTGGCGAAGTTGATGTGGTGCGCGATGTCGGTGTTGATCCAACGCGCTGCATTCACACTCACCCCATTAAGCGCGATCAAGATATTCGTTATGCGCTTGAATACGGTTGTACGACCTTTGTTTTTGATAACCCATATGAATTACCAAAGTTTTTGCCTTACAAAGATCGGGTTAAATTGCTGATGCGCTTGAGCTTCCGTAACAAGGAAGCGCAATGTGATTTGTCATTAAAATTTGGCGTGCAACCCGCCGAAGGATTAGACCTGTTGCGTCAGGCAAAGAGCATGGGGTTAACTGTTTGTGGACTGAGCTTTCATGCTGGATCACAATTATTAAATAATTTTAAATACATTGAAGCGATTTCATTCTGTCGCCAATTATTTAATTTAGCGGCGTTAGACGGCATCATATTAGATACATTAGATATCGGTGGCGGCTACCCGGTGCCTTACACCGATCAAGTTATGCCAATTCATGATTACTGTGCTCCTATTGCTACGGAATTAGAACGTAATTTTCCCGGTGTTCGTTTATTAGGTGAACCAGGGCGATTCATCAGCGCGCCAAGTATGACTTTGGTTGCCTCGGTCATGGGAAAATCAGAGCGTCAAGGACGCATGTGGTATTATTTAGACGATGGCTTGTACGGTAGCTACTCAGGAAAATTGTACGATCACTGTGATTATCAATTTACCCCTTTATGTAAATTAGAAGGTAAAACTGGGCCTGAACGATTAAGCGTCGTAGCTGGTCCAACCTGCGATAGCATTGATGTCGTCTATAACGATATCATGTTACCAGAATTAGAATGCGGTGATTTAGTGACCAGTCCCATGATGGGCGCTTACACATGGGCAAGTGCCACCGATTTTAATTTCTTCCCCAAAGCAAAAATTGTAGTGATTGATTAAAATGCCCACTACTGCTCAGCACATTGGTTACATGTTAGTTCCTTTGAAAGGATAGTCATGGCAAATGAATCATTAAACTTATGGATTGAAGATTTATATAATGAGCAAATGGGACTGCGGCTGCGTTTGCGCGAATGCTTGCATAGTTCGACATCGCCATTTCAGCGAATCGCTGTTTATGACAGTCATGCTTTTGGCAAAGTGTTAACCTTAGGTGGTGCAATTGCGCTCAGCGATATGGATGAATCGCTCTATTCTGAATATTTGGTACACCCAACATTATGCGCTATGCCAAAAGCTGAACGTGTATTAATTTTAGGCGGCGGTGACGGTGGTGTGGCTCGCGAAGTATTACGTTACAGTGGTATTAAGCAGGTAACGGTTGTGGAAATTGATCGAGCCGTTGTCGATGTCTGTAAAACCTATTTTCCTACTGCAGCAAGTTGTCTTAACGATAAGCGCGTTGAATTAGTTATTGATGATGCGCATCGTTATTTACGCGATTGTCCTCATCAATTTGACGTCATTATCATTGACGCTTGTGAGTTAACCAACACCGCCAGTGATGTATTTCATGCCACTAGTTTTGCCGATACCGTTTTCCGCCGCTTGCAACCAAACGGCATGTTGGTGGCGCCACTGGGCTCCCCCACCTTTGCTGCCGATAGTTGTTTAGGTACTTTGCGCAAACTAACTGAAAAATTTTCAACCATTAATACGTATTTAATGACTATCCCAAGTTTCCCTGGTGGACAATGGGCGGTGGCTCGCTGCGTTAGTGGCGAAGTTGATAATAACATTCCCGCCTATCCATGGCATAAAGATTTACGTTGCTGGCATCCACAATTACAGAAAAATTTATTTGTGCTACCGCGCCAAATTGCAAGTGCTTTAGGTTTATCTTCTCATTAATTACCACATTAAAATGCCCTTCCGCAATTAATCACTTTGAAACGACGATGTGGTCATGAGTTCAGGCCACTGAATCAATTACGTAATTATCTGTTTTCATAAAATACCTTGAGCACAAAGACCTGGGCTTAACACCATAGAATGGTCATTCGCCTTCTGTGTCACCATTGCTTATTCAGATACGGACTAACCAACATAACCAATGTCTACCAACTGTTATACACGACTACCCTTAATAACATTAATCGTGGAGTTGGTGCTTTATGCCTGTCGTATCCCCTGTCGATGCAGAAAATAAAACGTATGATGCCATCATAGTCGGTTCCGGTGCTGGCGGCGGACAAATGGCGATGACGCTTACTATTGGTGGGATGAAAGTCCTGATGTTGGAAGCAGGACGTAATTATGAGCCTATTTCTGAAACGCCGATGTTTCAAACCAATGCGCAAGCGCCGCTCTTAGGCGACAAAACACCAGATAAACATTTTGGTTTTCATGATGCAACAGTTGACGGTGGATGGGAAGTCCCAGGGGAGCCATATACGCAAGCGAGCGATAAACCCGAAGAACAATTTTGGTGGTGGCGTGCACGTATGTTAGGAGGACGAACCAATCATTGGGGGAGAATTTCTCTACGAAATGGTCCGTACGATTTTAAACCAAAATCACGTGATGGTCTTGGGTTTGACTGGCCGATTACTTATGAAGAACTGGAGCCGTTTTATACCAAAGTGGAGCGCTTCGTTGGTGTTTACGGTACGAACGAAGGTATGGAAAATACACCGAATTCACCCGACGGTGTTTTATTGCCACCGCCAAAAGGTCGTGCGAATGAATTATTAACGCAAAAACACGCCAAAAAAGTTGGTGTGCCATTTGTATCTATCCATCGTGCCGTATTAACCAAACGACTCGACGCAGACAATATTCCGGAAAAATTATATCCAGGAAATGCTTATGCGCAAAAAATTGTAGGTGATGCCATGCGTATGCGTGCGGCTTGTTTCTGGGCGACACCATGCGGACGTGGTTGTGCAACAGGAGCAAATTATCAAAGCACTACCGTGCATTTGCCCGCCGCCAACGCGACCAATAATTTAGATATTATTACTGATGCACATGCACGTGAAATCATGGTGAATGATGAAGGCAAAGCCACGGGTATTTTATATATTAATAAAAAGACCGGGAAAGAAGAACGTGTTAAAGCAAAAGTCGTCATCCTTGCTGCTAGTAGCGGAGAAACCGTCCGCATTATGTTAAATTCAAAAAGCGCCCGCTTTCCAGATGGTTTGGCAAATAGTTCTGGTTTAGTCGGTAAATATATTATGGACACAGTGGGCACTGGTTTGTCAGGACAAATCCCATTATTAGAAAATATTCTACCACATAATGAAGACGGTGCTGGCGGTTCTCATTTTTACGCGCCATGGTGGCTCTACAAAGAACAATTAGCTGGTAAATTAGGCTTTGCTCGCGGCTATCATATAGAAATGGGTGGTTCACGTCGCATGCCTGGAGCAGGTAATCCATTGCCTGATGAATACGGAAAAGGTGCGTACGGCAGCGCCTACAAAAAAGAAGCGCGGCGTTATTATGGTTCATTTATGGGTATGTCCTGTCGCGGCGAAATGATTCCAAATAAAGATTCGTTTGCTGAATTAGATCCAACCGTCAAAGATAAATGGGGCATCCCAGTAATGCGATGGCATTGGAAATTTAGTGAACATGAGACACGCATGGCAAAACATGCAGAACAAACTTTTACCGCAATTATTGAAGCGATGGGCGGAACTGTGCGTAAAAACTCTAAATTAGATGGTTTACTAGAACCCGGCGGAAAAATTATTCATGAAGTTGGTGGCGCGTTAATGGGTGATGATGCAAAAACCTCGGTATGTAATAAATGGAACCAAACCTGGGATGTGCCAAATTTATTTTTGGCTGATGGCAGCCCTTTTGCATCAAATGCCGACAAAAATCCAACACTCACAATCATGGCCTTGGCGTGGCGCGCCGGGGAATACATCCTTGATCAAGCACGTAAAGGAAATCTGTAATGAACGACCCACAACATGACAATGAGCTTTTTTTAATACCGCGCGATATGCGTTTACCGCGTCGTACATTTTTTAAATGGTTGGCTGCAGCAACAGCAGTCATGCAATTGGGCGATGTCAGTTCGTTAGGTGGAGCTGAATACGTAATTGGTTCTGCTCCCCCTGCCGTTGCTAATGGTTATGGCACTGATCCCAAAGTAACACAGATTTATAATCCAGGTGATGTATGGCCGTTAATTATGTCTCCCGCACAAAAAGCTGCCGCCACCGCACTTGCTGATATCATTATTCCTGCAGACGAATTAGGACCTGCCGCATCGTCGGTACAAGTTCCTGATTTTGTCGATGAATGGGTCAGTGCGCCCTATCCAGGTCAAGTACATGATCGCTCAATTATTTTACCAGGTTTGGATTGGTTGGATGCGGAATCACAAAAACGATACCAAGCTGTATTTGCCAGTTTACAATCTGCTCAACAAACAGCCATTTGTAATGCAATATGTTATGTTCCGAAAGCCGCCGCCGAATTCAAAAAACCAGCACAATTTTTTAGTCGTTTCCGCTCGATTGCCGCTGCAGCTTATTATGCAACTCCAGCAGGTTGGAAAGCAATTGGCTACGTTGGCAATGTGCCCATGGTTACATTTGATGGACCACCTGATGAAATACTTACGCAGCTTGGTGTAGAGCAAACGGTTAAATAAATTCATAAAAAACGGCTGCCAAGTGATGAAACTCGTG
>JAHEDF010000441.1:0-573 GCA_024641365.1 Planctomycetota bacterium
TCCACGTCCACGATTTACACGCCACCATCATGCACTGCATGGGCTTTAATCACGAAAAATTAACCTACCGTTTCCAAGGTCGTGATTATCGTTTAACCGATGTGCATGGAAAAGTGGTTAAAGGAATATTGGCTTAGCGTTTTGTTTGGGGGCTCTTGCCCCCAAACCCCCACGGACTTTGTCGTGGTTTTATTTTGCGCTTGGGCGCAAAATAATGGGCCGATCGGCTGCGCCGATTTTATCTGCCCACCACCACTCGGCGCCCGCTCGCCTTACGGCTCGTATTCTCTCATAACACGTTTTCGTCTATTGCATGTCGTTAACGCCAAGCTGGCAACATTCGTCCGCCGAGCGCTGCTAATCGGGCAAAATGGGAGCGTAGCGACTGCCCGATTATTTTTTCACAGCGTAGCGCATGAAAAAAAAGCGCGACAAAGGAGCGTGGGAGCCCGAGGGCAAAGCCCTCGAAACAAAGAGCTACTTTTTATAGACCGCGTGTTTTGCATTTCCTTCTGACACGAAATAAGCGATTAAATCTTTCAGTTCTTCGGCATTCATGGTGCTGATGAGTCC
>JAHEDF010000441.1:583-3760 GCA_024641365.1 Planctomycetota bacterium
TATGGTTTCTTCACGTTCAGATAATCAGAAGCAAAATGGAGCATGGCTATGTTGCCAAGCAATTTTTAAAGGGTCCAAATTACGCCGCTCCGCTGGAGCTTGTTATCTTTATATTATTTTTCCCGGGGTTACGGCGTGTGCCTCCACCCCGGTCTGGCAGACGTTCGCTCCTCCGGAGCTTTTATTATGGTCTTTACCCGCTTGTGGGTAAAGACCAGAGTAGAACCCTCAAAACTAAAACTTCCCTTCCCTACTTTTTATAGACCGCGTGTTTTGCATTTCCTTCTGACACGAAATAAGCGATTAAATCTTTCAGTTCTTCGGCATTCATGGTGCTGATGAGTCCAGGTGGCATCATGGATAATTTCGATGGATTCACCGATTTTACGTCTGATTTTTTAATGTCCGTTAACGATTGCGGGGCAAAACCAGATTGGACTAATTGTATTTTCTCATCGTTTTCGGTAACCACGCGGCCCATAACCACCGAACCGTTTTTCAAGGTTACTTCATGTTGCTCAAATTGATCTGACACCACTAAATTGGGATCAAGAATTGATTCGAGGATGGATTTATAGTCACTGCGTTTAGCCAAATTCGTGAGGTCGGGGCCGATGCCGCCGCCTTGGTCAGCAAAACGATGGCACACAACACACATACCGGCAGAAAACATTTTTTTACCGTTCTCAAGGTCGCGACCTTTTAATGGTTTTTCATTAAGCATGGCGAGCGCTGAGTCGACCGTCCAAGCAACACCAGGACCTTTGGGTTTTGGCAGCGTTGCCAAATCGATACTCTTCACTTCTCCCATTAAATACTGCAAAGCTAATTTGTCCTTTTCTGGCACGGATGCGATTGCTGTTTCTCTTATTTTACGTAAATAATCGCCGTACATTTTACCACCACTCTTAGTCAATAAATCTTTTACCCAACCCAGGTAGAATTCACGGTCTTCAATGGTCCAACCAACTTTGACCTCTTTTAAGCAGAATAAGTAATGTATATTTAACGTATTCGGTGCTGTTTGCATTGATTTTAAAATAGTGCCACCATAACTACTATTTCGTTTCATAATTTCAGCATCATATTCTGATTCTTTCGCTTTTGTTACTTTCATTAATTCAACGGTCTTTTTTACCACGTTTGGATGTTCAAAGTAGCTAAGTACTCGGCAGAGTTCTTCATTAATATTATCGTCATTAGATGGGAAAAATGCATCTAATTTATCGCCAGCTGCTTTTTTCAGTTTTTCATCGGGCATGCCTTGGCGACTCATGGCTACGGCATAGGTGCGAAGCAACGCAAGTTTACCGTCTTTATCTAATTTATTAAAATCAACTTTATTGAGACGCTCAATAGTTGGTGTTAGGCTACCTGTTAAATCACAGCGTGCCAAACCGAGTAAGGCATGGATAGCTGCAAGATCATTGCTTTCTTTATAAGCCTTTTCTGCCCACGAAGCAGGATCTTGCCACTCGATAGCAATACGCGCTGCATAGCGCAGATGATAATCATCAGAGCTTAAATACGGCCATGCGGCTGCGAGCGCTTTTGGATCTGAATGGCCATGGAATGATTCCAATTCGTGTCGTTTGGCTCGTGCTTCTGCACCGGTATTATCTAATGGTGCGAGATCGGTTTTATCAGTGCCTTTATAATAGACGCGATAGAGATATGACTGTCCTTTACGACCACCAACCGTAAAATACATGTTGCCATCTGGGCCTATTTCAACGTCAGTTAGCGCTAATGAACCTTTTGTGTTAGATAAAAATTCTCTTTTTTCAGCCGTGTACGACGATCCCTTTGGTGTGAGGTGAATCGAAAACATGGTTGCGAAAGTCCAGTCGCAAATAAATAAAGCATCACGGTAATGCGTTGGGAATTTTGCATTCGTTCCAAAAATAACACCCGTTGGGCAACCAGGTCCAATATCGATAACTGAGCCCACGGTATCAGGAAAATATTTACGCCATTTTTTCGTCGTCGCTCGCCAACCATTTTCACCACCAGATACACCGTGATTTATACGTGTTGGACGATACCATGGCGCACCAATATCCCATTCCATATCAGCATCGTACACAAACATTTCACCGTGGCGATTTAAAGCAAAATCCACTGGATTACGATAACCCATGCTTATCAATTCACGTTCCTTTCCGTCTGGGCTCATTCTCATAACAAAACCAGCGGGTGCTTTTCCACCTGAATTATGGCCAAATGCATAATTTAATAATAAATTATCATCACGCATGTTTTCGCGAATTCGTGACTTATCGTGACTTGGTGCAGCAGTCATATTACCAGCGATGACATAGAGACCTTTGCCATCTTCAGTGAGATGTACCGAATGTGGCCCGTGTTCACCGCCACCTTTTAATTCTGAAATAGCCTCCTCGGGACCAAGATCGCCATTTGCCATCACCGGTGCACGAGACAATGCGCCATAACGAACGGTATATAAGTGATCAAAGGCAAATAATAATCCTTGTACACCGCCTTTGAGATTGAGCTTAGTAATTGAATCTTCAGAAAATTTTTCGCCGATTTTTGGGACCGTTAAGCGCATCACGCCTTTATCGTTTTGATCCGATACCAATAAATTTCCTTGTTTATCAAAACAGAGCGCAATCCATGAACCGAATTTCTTTCCGTCCACTTTATAAATGAGTTCGGCCGCAAAACCGGGCTGTAAATTAAGTCCAGTAGCGGGATCTTCTATCGATGGTTGCAACGGGGGCAGCGAGTCGGCTGCAAAAATATAATTACTAGCAGCAATTGTGATAAATAGGGATGCGAGTGGTAATTTCATGAGTCTTCCTTCGATACGGTATGCTTGTCTTACATATGGTATGTCTTCTACATCGAATTCTTTCACTCGTTGATAGTAACGAAAACAAAGCGTTTGATACGTCCATTTTACCAAAAAATATCGTAAAATCCATGAATTGGGTCTATTTTAGGCATACCTGCTGGTTAATAAACTTTTACATTACACTCTATAACCAACATGTATCACAATAGATCGCTATTATAGGATTTTTGGTGCCTCTTTGTTTCGGGGGCTTTGCCCCCAAACCCCCGCGGACTTTGTCGTGATTTTTTTTCAGGCGCTGCGCTTTGAAAAAATGGGCGGGCGTCGCTACGCGACTATTTTGCCCGCCCACCACCACT
>JAHEDF010000442.1 GCA_024641365.1 Planctomycetota bacterium
GCTTGTTGGTTACATCGGCGCTACTTTTGGTGCAAGTTACGGACTTGGACAATTATTTGAATGGGGCACACCGCTCTACCGTTACGCATTTGCTGCATTAATTATTGGTTTTACCTTCTTCTATATTTCTATAACGTTCGATTTGTTTGATTTAGCAAATCACTTCAAACAAGCGGGCTTTTTTATTCGTGGTATCAAGCCCGGTAAAAATACAGTCGATTATCTCGCCTTTCATCTCAAGCGCATTACCTTTATGGGTGCTATTTTCTTAGCGGTGGTTGCAATTCTCCCAGAATTTCTTGAACAAAACTTGGGATTAGCTGGACGTGGCGGACGTATGTTGATGGGAGGTACCGGACTATTAATCGTAGTCGGTGTGTCGCTTGATATCATGCAAAAAGTCGGCGCGTTTTTCTTAGCACATCAGTATCGCGGCCTTGGTGGCATTGGTGATGACAATGCTCCGAAGAAGGGTGGAAAGCGGTTCTAATATATGGCTAAAGAAGATAACATTCGTCTAGAAGCAAAAGTGAAAGAGAGTTTACCAAACGCTCGCTTCAAAGTATTGCTGCCCAATGGTCATGAAGTGCTTGCCCACATTTCGGGTAAGATCCGCATGAATTACATTCGTATTTTGCCTGGCGATACGGTGACGATCGAAATGTCACCCTACGATCTCAATCGTGGTCGTATCGTTTATCGCGACGCATAACCAAACCACTTACACAAAACCACCAACTTTAAAGTCGAAACAACAGGAAACGTCATGAAGGTTTCATCATCAGTCCGCCGCCGCTGCGAAAATTGCAAGATCGTTCGCCGCAAAGGCCGTGTCTATATCGTTTGTTCCGATCCTAACCACAAACAGCGTCAGGGCTGAGAAGGTAAAAAGGACTAGCTATGCCCCGTATTCTTGGTGTTGATATCCCCAATAATAAAAAAGTGCCCTATTCATTAGCGGCTCTCTTTGGTATTGGTTTGGTTCGCGGTCAAAAAATCTGTGCTGAAACCGGCATTGATCCGGATCGTCGCGCTTACCAACTGACGGAAGAAGAGCTCGGTCGCATCGCTTCGTATATCGAATCGAACTACGTGATTGAAGGTAACTTGCGTCGCGAAATTCAAGCGAATGTTGCCCGCTTCAAAGAAATTGGCTGCTATCGTGGCTATCGTCACGCACGTAGCTTGCCTTGCCGCGGTCAGCGCACCCGTACGAATTCTCGTACTCGTAAGGGCAAGAAAAAGACCGTCGCCAACAAGAAAATCTTGCGTAAATAATTTTACTGCGAATCAATTTACTGACAGTCATAAACGAACAACTCATCTAGCAAACGGAAATAGCAATGGCATACACCAAAAAGAAAGTAAAGAAAACGCTGCGCGCTGGTATCGTGCATATCAACTCTACTTTCAACAATACAATTATCAGTATTACCGACCAAAATGGCGAAGTCGCCGCTTGGGAATCGGCTGGTTCAATCGGTTACAAAGGCAGCAAAAAGAGCACGCCGTTTGCTGCGCAAATTGCCATGGAACGAGCCGGCGAAAAAGTCGCGAAAATGGGCCTCAAAGAAGCCGAAGTTCGCGTCAAAGGTCCTGGTTCAGGTCGCGAAAGTGCGATTCGCGCTTTGATCAATTCGGGCATTACTGTCAAAGCCATCACCGACGTAACGCCGCTGCCGCATAATGGCTGCCGTCCTAAGAAGAAACGTCGCGTCTAGTTTTGGTCGGGGGGACACCCCCCGACAACGGCCCTTCGGGCCTGCCCCCCATATTCCGATGAGTGACTTCTGAGGTTTATGGATTGCTTTAGATTCCTGTCCTTATTTTCCATTTTTGGTACACTTGAACAACGGAGACACCCATGCGAATTCGCTGGCGCGGCTTTGAACTTCCCACCCGAGTCGATAAGAGCGATGGCTCTGGTTTGGCTAACTATGCGAAGTTCCACGCTGAACCGTTCGAACGCGGCTTTGCTACCACCATTGGTAACAGCCTGCGTCGCGTATTGCTGTCCAGTATTCAAGGTGCAGCAGTTCGCAGTATTCGCATTCAAGGTGCGAATAATGAATTCACGTCACTTGATGGCGTGTTGGAAGATGTCACCTACATCATTCTGAATATTAAGCGTTTACGCTTACGTTTGCACAGCGACGAAAATGTGGTTATCCGCCTCGAAAAATCGACGGCTGGTCCAGTAACCGCTGGCGATATTACCCCGCATCAAGACGTTGAAGTCATTAATCCTGACCTCGTCATCGCTAACTTAACCAAAGATGTTCGTTTCGTGCTCGAAATGGATGTCGGCTCAGGCCGTGGTTTTGTTCCAGCTGAAGCACAGCGCATCGATGGTTCACCAGTTGGCACCATCGCGCTCGACTCAATTTATTCTCCAGTTCAACGCGTGTCGTTCCAGGTGAACAGTACGCGCTTGGGCAAACGCACCGACTATGAAGCGTTGGATTTAGAAGTATGGACCGACGGTTCCATTACGCCTGAATTAGCGTTAGTAGAAGCAACCAATATTCTGCGTAAGCACCTCAACCCATTCGTAAAATATTTCGAATTGGGTCGCGAACTCGAAGGTGGCCAGAACGTCGACCTGCAAGTCGAAGGCGATGGCGAACGTACTGCATTACTCGGCCGTCAAATTGGCGTGCTCGATTTATCAGTGCGCACCGAAAACGCGTTACGTGCTGCAAATATTAAACTCATCGCCGACTTAGTAGTGATGGACGAAACCGAAGTCAGCGGCATTCGCAACCTCGGCAAAATCGCAGCGAAAGAATTAAAGAAGAAACTTGCCGACCGCGGCTTGTCCTTCGGCATGCGTTTGACCACGAAAACCGAAGCGTAAACAATTAGCAGATTATAGACACACATACACATTGGATCTGAGCCATGAGACATCGCGTTGATCATCGTAAACTTGGCCGCACGTCGGAACACCGCCTCGCGTTAATGCGCAATTTAACCTGCGCGTTATTTGAGAACGGCCGCATCACCACCACGTTGCCAAAAGCCAAAGAAGCACGTCGCTACGCCGAACGTTGCATCACTATTGGCAAAAAGGCTATTGCCGCCACGACACCCGAAAAGCAATTGCACTATCGTCGTCAGGCGATGGTCGCTTTGCACAATCGCGATGCGGTGAAAGCCTTAATCGAAAAAGTGGCGCCAACCTACAAAGAACGTAATGGTGGTTACACCCGCGTCCTGCGTGCTGGTACCCGTTTAGGCGATAATGGCACTATCGCAATTTTCGAACTGGTCTGACCCAACTAACAATTTGAAAACACAAAACCGGGCGTTTTGCGCTCGGTTTTGCGTTTTTAGGTAGCTGTGAATTTACAGCGGTCCTAAAACAACAATGGCTTAGGATGTAGCAGAAAGTAGCACGTCCTACAGCTTGACCCTGCCGCTAAAATTCGACAATTCACATCTCCTAATACTTCAACCTTTTCCCCACGAGAACCGCTATGGCTTTGATTCCACTTCGTCCGCTACTCGACCACGCTGCCGCTAATAATTACGGTGTCGTTGCCTTAAACGTCAATGATATGGAACAAATTCAATCGATTATGGAAGCAGCACGTGCAACCAAATCGCCAGTTATTTGCCAAGCCAGTCGCGGTGCACGTAAATTTACCAATGACGTATTCTTGGCTAAATTAATGGAAGCCGCTTCAATTCTCTATCCGGAAATTCCAATCGTCATGCATCAGGATCACGGTAATTCACCTGATACC
>JAHEDF010000042.1 GCA_024641365.1 Planctomycetota bacterium
GCCAATGCGGGTGATGCGCTTGCCCCATCTGGTCCGATTAAAAATGTGCTCCTCATTTGTATTGATGATTTACGACCGGAACTTAAATCCTTTGGAGCATCATATATTCATTCTCCGAATATTGATAAGTTAGCAGTAGAGGGCCGTGCTTTTCTTCACCATTATGTAAATGCGCCAAGTTGCGGGCCATCACGTTTTACTTTATTAACCGGTAACTATGGACCGGCCGATAATTATGCCATTTTCAAACGAGCGGCTGCTCTCAAAAAGAATTCATCCGCTTATCCTCCAAGCATGCCTGAATGGTTTCGTCAGCATGGGTTTACCACGGTCTCGGTGGGAAAAGTATCACATCACCCTGGTGGTAGAGGTGGCAAGGATTGGGATGATGAAAATGACATCGAAATGCCGAATGCATGGGACCGTCATTTGATGCCATCAGGTGCCTGGCAACATCCACGCGGAATAATGCACGGTTTGGCAAATGGTGAAATCCGGGGTAAATCGGGAGATATGGTGGTTTTTCAGTCAGAACCTGGTGATGACAACATATATCCAGATGGTTTAACCACCAATGAAGCCTTGAACCAACTAGATGTATTAGCGAAAGATAAAGAGAAGCCATTTTTTTTAGCAGTTGGTATTATTCGCCCGCATTTACCTTTTGGTGCACCAAAAAAATATTTGGATCTCTATAAAGACGTAAAGTTGCCGCCTATTGCTCACCCGGAAAAACCAAGTGGCAAAACAACCTGGCACAATTCTGGTGAATTCATGAAGTATAATCGATGGGGTAAAAATCCCAATACGGATGCCGCTTTTGCCGATGACGTACGACTGCATTATGCGGCCTGTGTGAGTTATGCCGATGCGCAAGTCGGGCGGCTGCGTGAAAAATTAAAAGAAATGGGCGTCGATAAAAATACCATGATTATTATTTGGGGGGATCACGGATGGCATTTAGGGGAATATTCCATTTGGGGGAAACATTCTTTGTTTGAAGAAGCCCTGCATTCGCCGCTCATTATCTATCATCCGAGCATTGAAAACCCTGGACAAGCAACCACTGCAGTGGTCGAAACCGCAGATATTTTCCCTACTTTATGTGACTTAATGAAACTTCCTGCTCCGCCAAAAACAACTGGCGTATCATTATCAAAATTGGTGAGTGATCCGAAGGCAGCAGGTCGTCCAGCTTTGAGTTATTGGGGCGGCGCCAATACTATTCGCACTGAACAATATCGTTTTACCTTACACAAGGATAATTCTACTGAGTTATATGATTTCACAGACCCACAAAAAGAATCTATTAATATTGCGAAGGACAAACCAGACGTCGTACAAGAGCTGACACAAGTGCTTAAAGAACGTTTGGGAGCAAAATAAGCCCACGTACTGGTTGGAATTATTTGGAAAAAAACCGATTTTACGGTTTCGATTCCAGGTTAGACGGGTTATTTTGCGCCTTGCTTTGTAGCAGTTAAACTGTTTGTCCCAACATCATAGGTATCACCTGATAATTTATCGACAGCTGTAAAGGTAAGCGTATAGACTTTTGTCTGATCATTTACCCATGTGATGACAATTTTATCGTCTTTTACTACCCATTTCCCAGGAATATAAGGATATTGCCCCGGAGATGTAATAGCTCCAGTTACGTTGCCATTGGGCATAAATTCCATAGTTCCAACAACAGTATTGGTCTTTTGGTAATCCCATTTGCCAATAATTAATTGAGCTGGGTCTAACTTAGTACTTTTCTTTTGGCCAAGGAGATCGGTGTCATATTCTGCTTCATTGAGTGCCTGAAGTTCATCAATTTTTTTCTTTACCGCTAGAGCGACTTCTAAATTACCAGTTTTGGTGACATCCTTTAATACCTTTTCGAGCTCATCAATAGTTTTACTACGTTGTGTAACGACAGCTTTTTTATAATCGGCGGTCAGCTTACTTTGATTTTTTTCTAGTTTTTCTAAAGCTGCTATGGCAGTACGCGGTAATTCAGCATCTTCTGCAGGCAATTGGAAAATTGTGCAAGTTAGTAAGAGTGGAATTGTCGATATCGCCGTAAGTAATCGCATGTGGACCTCAATGAATGCGGTTACTATAGATAGAAAGGGCGCAAAAGGCAAACCGTCATTTTGCCGACTCGGGCACGAACAAAAGAGCCGAAAGAACCGTGATTTATAGACCTGTTGCGACTTTTACTGCCATTCATATAGCCGTGTTAGGTCCCTATGTAGAGCTCTAAAGTCTAATTCATAATGAGCCAATAGAAAAATTTATTATACAAAGGGCAACATAATATTGCGCTTGATGCATTCCTTAAACAGCCAATAACAGAAGTATCCCGCCGAAGATGCTAACGGATGTGGGTCGAGCGATCTTTTATTAAGGATAAATTATGTTATTAAAACTATTTAGACGCGTGGCGTTTGTTATTGCACTCTATTTAATTCATTTGTCTTTTGTAATGGCCAGTGAAAACGTCGTTATAGAGCGCATACCGAATAATGGTGTTCAACCACAGCTTGTGAGTGATAAAAATGGAACGATACATGCCGTATGGTTAGCAGGTCCTCCTGCGGCTAGTAATGTGTTTTATGCGCAGCGTGATGTTGGCGCGACTACTTTTAGTAACCCAATACCCGTGCATACGCAAAAAGGCCAGGCAGTCGCTATGGGAACTATTCGCGGTGCTCAAATTGCTGTTAATAAGGACGGCCGTGTTCATGTGCTGTGGAATGGATCTCGCGATTCACAACCCAAAGGACCTGATGGTGGTCCCGGTTTGTTGTATACAAGAATGAATGATGCAGGAACGGCGTTCGAATCCGTTCAGCAATTAATTACCGCAGCAGGTGGTCTCGATGGCGGTGGTGCATTGATTATTGATAACGACGATCGCGTGTGGGCTCTGTGGCATGCCAGTGCTGGTGCCAAAGATGAAAGTGGCCGCGGAATTTATGCTACCGTTTCTTCCGACAATGGTAAAACATTTACTAAAGAAAATCGCATCAGTCCGTTGACGAATGGCGTTTGCGGTTGTTGTGGTATGCAAGCGGGTGTCAGTGCGCAGGGAACTATTTATGTGTTATATCGTTCGGCTGGTAATGGCAGTCGAGACGAAATGCTGTTAACAAAATCTGTAAAACAACAAAATTTTACCTCACAAATCATCGATCCATGGGCAATAGAAGCATGTCCAATGAGTACCAGCAGTTTTCAAGCGTATGATAAATTCAATGTATTGGGATGGGAAACAAAGGGACGTGTTTACGTCGCGTTTGAGCAAGACGGAAAGATGAGCAAGCCGCAAACTGTACCTGGTAAAAAGACACCGTTTAAACATCCGGCAACAGCTACGAATAACCGTGGTGAAACTATGGTGGTTTGGACTGAAGGCACGGGTTGGAATAAAGGCGGAGCAATCGCCTGGCAACAATACGACGCCACGGGAAAACCAATCGGATCCGTGGGGCGACAAGAGGACCTGCCCATATGGGGATTGGTCGCAGTTGCCGCGTTAAAAGACGGACGATTTTTAATTCTTTATTAAATAGAATTTAGCGCCTTTGTGACTTTCTCGCAGCCACTTCGGCTTTTAATTGTTGGTGCGTAATACGATTTGGTCCAAATAAGCGAGCACCTTTGGCGAGTGAAATAATACCGAAGATGCCTATAATAGTGCCAAGTGGAAAATTAAATAACATCAGCACACATAAAACTATGCCTAAGCCACGTGCCCATGATTTTCTGGTCCATGAACCATAAACAGCCGCAATTGTCAGTATCATTGAGACAGCAATAATACCCAAAAATACATTATTAAATCCATCTTCACTTCCTGCTCCTGGAGTTTGATTAGAAGCCATGAGTAAAATGGCTATCGAACCCGCTATACTCAAACACCAGAGGAATGTCAGTGCACCGACGTTCCGCGAATAATTATATAATTTTTAAACCATTTCCGTGCTGAGTCCCTTCAGCGCTTCGCTGCCATCTTGAGTGGCGCTGATGAGGTCGGCTTCTGGTGGTGCATATGCGTTATCAGTGTTCATAAGGTCTGCTTTCTTCGGTGACCGCAAAGACTGAAAGGCCGTTATTGAAATACAAGTATGTTTTTATGCATCAGTAGAGCGCTACACGCCTGAAAAAGTATCTTTGCCGAGGAAAATAGCGCCATTTCATAAGTAGCTCCTTAGTAATTTTAGTGATCGACAACAAGGGACGGACGGTGCTTGAGTTTGATTGGGGACATCGACAAGCGGTGAGAGTGACTTGCGTAAACGTGGGTGCATATAGATGCTGCGGCCGTGACGTCCCAAGCCCTTGCTATTGATACGAGCGCATCGTTCGCGACGCCAGAACATATTGCATTTACATTTCGTATTGCCGGCCCGATGATTCGCTTTTTTGCGTGGGTTATTGATGTCCTTCTTCGCATTGTGGTAATGCTTGTATTAGCTATCCCATTTTTACTGATTGATTTGAATATAGGTATTGGCGTCGCGTTAATCGCATTTTTTATTATTGATTGGCTAATAGCAGGTTTTGTCGAATGGCGATGGGAAGGATTCACGCCCGGTAAGAAAATCTGTCGTATTCGTGTTATCGGCGTTGATGGTTTACCGGCTGGTGCGGGGTCATGTTTTTTGCGTAATATTTTACGTTACGCGGATAGCTTACCGTCATTTGCCACAGGCATAATTGCCATGGTGATTTCTGGCCGCTTTCAGCGCTTAGGTGATTTGGCCGCTGGCACGTTGGTTGTCTATGACGAACAAAATAATGGTTCTCGCTTAGTAAAACTAAATGAGAAAAAAATTACTGATGTAGCGCATAATTTACCCACAGAAATTCAGTCAGTCGTCGATGGTACGACGTTGCGTGCTATTGTTTCGTACGTGGCTCATCGCCATCGTTATCATATTTCTCGTCTGCAAGAAATGGCGAAGCCGTTGGCAGATGTCATTGCCAGACAATTAGAGAGGGCTAACCCGAAAGATGCCGATGCGTTTTTATGTGCCATTTATCAAAAATTAGTTGCGCCATCAGGTGATAATAAAGACGAGCCCAAAACAGCTCGCATAATGGCAAATACGGCATCTCGCGCGGCGAGTTATTTAGCGCGTCGTCAGCGTGCATGGGCTGAAGTAGAAACGGTGTTAGCGAATGCGAAGAAAACGGGAACCATACAACGCAAAGGGGGAACCGTGCCAGATGTGGTGTGGTTTTCCTCAATGTATCGTTCTGCCTGCGCAGATTTAGCCTTGGCAGACGCTTACCATTTGCCAGCGAATACGGTCTCTTATTTACATCAATTAGTCGCTCGTGCTCATTTACGATTTTATCGACGTTTGGCCATCAATTGGCATACAGTTGCTCGCCAAGTATTTATTGAAGTTCCCGGAAGGCTGTACGGCGATGGGTGTTTGCGTGTCGCATTATTATCTTTTTACGGCACATTTTTATTAAGCGCTTTATGGGGCGCCCTTATACCAGAACAGGCCGTTGCCTATATGGGCGAAGACATGGCCGACAATTTACGGGATATGTACGCTGAGCCGCCCAATAGTCGAAAATTAGAAGACGGTACGGCTATGTACGGATTTTATATTAGTAATAACGTAGGAATCACGTTAGCTTGCTTTGCGAGCGGTATTTTTGCTGGCATTGGTTCGTTATTATGGTTGGCGGCCAATGGTGTATTTTTAGGTTTTTGTTTTGGCTATATGACAACGGTTGATATGTCGACCAGTAATCATTTTTATGAATTTGTTACAGCGCATGGGCCGTTTGAATTAACTGGCATCGCATTAGGTGGCGCTGCTGGTTTACGCTTAGGTTTGGGAATAATTCGCACGAAAGGACAAACGCGTTTAGAATCGCTGATGCGCTCAGCTCGCGAATCAGTTCCGATATTAACTGTTGCGGCTATATTAGTTGCTAGCGCCGCTCCGATAGAGGCATTTATTTCGCCATCGTCGTTACCTTGGGCAGCAAAAGGAGCCGTCTCAATATTTTGTGCGTCGCTCATTTTATTCTATTTAATTGGCCTTGGCCGTTATGCCCATGTGCGTATCAAAAATGAAGCAGCAGGTGGCCTATGAATATAGACCATACCACCATCGTTTTACGAGAGCGTTCTACCCCTGAATTATATGATCTGTCATTATTAGTATGGCGTCGTTATTTATGGCCATTGTTATTATTAGGTATTATTGGCTGCACCCCATTCGTACTTTTGAATTGGTGGCTGCTCTATTCGCCCAATTCAAGTAATGAATGGGGTTCTTGGTATGTGTGTTTACTGTTATTGGCAGTACAAGGACCACTCGCAACCGCGCCTATTACGGCTTATTTAGGCTCTGCCTTATTCGACGATAATCCGGGAATCATGAAGTCGTTGAAGCAGGCATGGGGTAATTCCATTGCCTTAATATTGTTTGGTGTGTGGCGAGGAATTTTGGCCATCTTTCCATTTTTGTTAATATTTTGGCCACCACATGCAGTTGAGGTGTCGGTTCTTGAACGGCAAAAATTTTGGCCGACCTGGAAGCGCGCAAATGCATTGCGTGCGGTATGGACGGGCGAATGGTCAACGCATTTATTAATAGCAGGGGGATTACTGTTTATAGGATTGATTGCCTTAGTAGACACCGCCTCAACGTTATTATCTGTATTACTCTATGCTGATGTGTTAGGCGAAGATGATAGCACTTCAGCCTACTTTCCTTACTCCAGTATTTATCCCCACATTGCCTGTTGGATGGTGATGATCTATTTATCGGTGGTTCGTTTCTTATCGTATATTGATTTACGTACTCGTCGGGAAGGCTGGGAAATTGACTTGGCATTAAAACGTGAAGCGCGTCGTTTGGAACCAACCATATGATGTCGTTCGCACGTTTCTGGTTATTAATTATAGTAACGGTGCTGTTAGTTCCGGCAGCAGAAGAGGATTCCGTTGGCGATGTTTTAAAAGAGCAAAAACCAATTTGGTATGATAGCGTTGCAGATGATTGGAAACGCATTGAAGCCAAAGCGCCAGAACAACCAACTCGACGAATGCCTAATAATGATGTAGTGGCTCAGTTATTTACCTACATCATGTTAACGGTTGTCATTATTGCAGCGGCAATATTGATTTATTTGTTAGTGAAAAATTTTCAAACCGAGGCGAGCGTACCGCTATCTGAAGTTAAAAAATCTGCTGTTGCACGAGCCGTGGCGGATTTATCCGCTCTGCCATTCACCGACGAAGAAATTGGCAATCCCGAAGAAGCATTAGAAAAAGCAAAACGACAAAAGAATTGGCGTCGTGCGATTGCCATTAGTTATGCGCTCCATTTAGCAGAGCTCGATCATGGTGGTGTACTGACTGTTGCGCGTGGAACCACCAATAAAGGCTATTTACGTGTCGTGGAAAAATGGACATCGACCGCACAGCCACGAAAACCAGTGCAAGATATTCTGACCGACACCATTGCGACCTTTGAACGCACATGGTTTGGGCACCATGATGCTAATGAGTCTATGTTCGAAGTAATAGAAAAAGAACGCGAGCGTTTTAATAAAATTGTTAAAAAAGAAACTGCGGTGACAGCATGATTAAAAAAAGACATCATGCCTATGCCGTGCTTATTGCCCTCTGTTTCGCTTTAACCAGTTGCGGTGACCCGCTCGATGATCGTTATGGCGTTACGGATAACGGCAGCATTAATGGTGTTTCCATTTTTAAACAAGTATTGACCAAACACGGAGATGTGCGATCTGCTCACGTGTTAAGTCCGCGGCTCTATGATGCTGAAAATAACATTTTAATCCACGTTTCAAAAACCGGATCAGTACCTGACGTCGAAGCGTGTGAATGGATTGAGGATTGGCTCAAAGAAGCGTATAATCGCCAAGCTATAATTGTTTTGCGCAATGGCGATTTGACGACCTGGTTATGTAAAACGTGGGCAGCACAGGCGCGTGCAGAGGCCCGCAAAGAGCCTGAATTAGCTGAGAAATTAAATAAGGTTGCAGATCAATTAGAAAAACGAGCCGATGCTGAAGGTATTAATTCAAACATCATGATTGGCGATTCATGCCAATTCTTTACTTTTGAACGATTAAAAGAGGGACAATTAATTAGCATTCGCGGTCTTGGTTTAACGGACCTGCCAAAAGCAATGCGCGTAACAGGCACTATTAAAAAAAATGAAGATAAGAAATCAAAAAAGTCATCGACAAAAGAAGATGCTGAAGAACTGGTGGAAAGATCAGATGATGATGAGCCAAAACAGAAAAAATCATTTGCGCCACTGATAGAAATACAAACAGAATCGAGTTTAACGCCAAACGGCTCGGGTAAAAATGTATTTGTTCCGTGGGCCGTTTCTATTCCAGTCGGTGAATACAGCCGCATGATCGTGGTTGCTGATGCCTTGCCATTATTAGATGGTGCCCTTCCTGATAAAGCAGCGCGTACTCTCATGCAGGCACTTATTGCCAATGTCATGGATTATAGCCTAGATGATCCCAAAATGATGTGGGTTAATTATTTACGTGTACGCGATGCAGATGCACAACCTAATCCTATGCTTGCCGTGTTAACAACGCCGCCGGTTTCCTGGATTACGTGGCACCTCGTTGCTTTATTAGTGGTCTTAGCATTTCTGGGCGCTGGTTGGATGGGGCGAAAAGAAGTACGACGCGATGATCGTCATGATCGTTTTTCGCGCCATGTGCTGGCACTTGCTGCACGACTGCGCGATACCGGACAGGCAACATGGTGCGTGCGCGCAATAGCGCGCGTGGTCCTTAATTACCGCAAACAAACCCCGCATTTTTCCGATGAAGATTCGGCACGCCATTGGTTGCAAAATACCACGAAAACACACCTAACATCTTCTACAGTTACAACGAACGAGACAAAGAGAAGCCATGACTGATACTCCTATGACCCCATCACCAGAAGAATTAGAGTTTGCAGCTCAACAATTAGCAACTTGTCGCAATGAGCTGTCTAAATTATTTATTGGGCAAAATGATTTAGTAGATGGCGTGTTACGTGCCGTCATTGCTGGCGGCCACGTCCTGGTCGAAAGTGTACCGGGGCTTGGAAAAACTTTATTGGTTAAGGCAATTGGAAAAATTTTGGGTTTAGCAACCAATCGCATTCAATTTACACCAGACTTAATGCCGGCTGATATTACCGGCAGTCATGTCTTTGATTTGGCTGAACGTAAATTCGTTTTTCATAAGGGCCCAATCTTTACACAATTTTTACTTGCGGACGAAATAAATCGTGCGCCAGCAAAAACCCATGCCGCATTGTTAGAGGTCATGCAAGAACGCCAAGTTACCTTAGATGGTCGGCACCATGCCTTAGACGCGCCATTCCTAGTCATGGCAACACAAAATCCGATTGAAAATGAAGGCACCTATGCGTTGCCAGAAGCACAATTAGATCGCTTTCTTTTTAAACTAGAAATGACGTATCCAGAAGAATCGGATGAACAGCGCATCCTATCACTGTATTTATCAGGTCGTTCACCGGAATCTATTTTAGCAAACGATTTGCACAGCGTGCTGTCGCCAGACGGCGTTTTAAGTATTCAACACATTGCTAATCGCCTTACGGTAGATGCCAGTATTATCACTTATATTACCAATATTGTTCGTCGTACACGTGGCTTCCCAGGATTATTTATGGGAGCCAGTCCGCGTGCTGGCATTGCGATGTTACGAGCAGGGCGTGCTACAGCACTTAGTAACGGTCGTAGTTTTGTAATTCCTGATGATATTGCCGAAGTGGCTTTAGCGTCGTTGCGTCACCGGGTTATTTTAAGTCCAGAGGCTGAGGTCGAAGGCAAAAAAGTGGACAGTGTTTTAAAAGAGTTGCTCAAAGGCGTCGATGTTCCGCGCGGTACGAATAAGTAAGCGAGGCTATTCTGTTCCCCACACGCGCTTTAATTGCTATTGTATCAATTCCGATAGTGCTGTCCTTTGGACTCGCTATCGATGATGCCTATTTGCCAGCATTGCTGGCATTGGATGCGCTCGTCATTTGCATTGCATTTATTGATGGTCTTCGTTGTTGGAATAAACATCGATCCATGCGCGTGTCAGTTGAAACACCGTCTATTTGGTCACGTGGTCGTTTTGAAACAGTACATGTAATTATTGATTATTTTGGTAAAAGTACGCGCACCATAGAATTCGCCTTAGACGTGCCACATTCATTCACATTGCAAAGCGACAACGCAGATAAAAAGCAAGAAACCACAACAGCTAACGCACCAACCATGATGTTAGAGCTTGCGCCGCGTGCACGTTCTGAAACGCACGTAAAAATGACCGCTCATGAACGTGGCGGTTTTGAAATTGGCGGTGTCCATATTTCATTTTATTCCCCAATGCGTTTATGGCGTCGACAAGTGTTAGTTGGTGACGCTGTGCCAGTGCGCGTGCATCCCGATTTAAAACAGTTATCTAATTACGCATTAATGGCACGTGCTGACAGACTCAATTTAATTGGTGTGCGGCGTGCTCAACGAACTGGTGGTGACACCGAATTTGAACGTTTACGTGATTATCATCATAATGATGCACTGAATCGCATGGATTGGAAAGCAACGGCTCGACGTGATCAATTAACCGTGCGCGATTATCGTACCAGTCAGTCGCAGGGACTAATGTTATTAATTGATGCTGGGCGCATGATGGTGTCACGACAAGGACAATTAAATTTATTAGATCATGCTATCGATGCGGCATTAATGTTGGCGTATGTTGCCCTACAACAAGGTGATCGCGTTGGATTAATTGCGTACGCAGATGGTATAAAACGCTATGTGCCATCGGCAGGTGGCCCACGACAAATGCAACGCTTGGTGCACGCACTGCACGATTTACAAGCTGAACGTGTTGAAAGTCGTCATGAAGAAGCCTTTATGCATTTGGCAGCGCATGAACGTAAGCGTAGTTTAGTGGTGTCGCTGACGCATGTCTTAGATAATGTTAATGCTGACCATATAGAACGCCATTTTCGCCGTTTAGTCGGCCGCCATTTGCCCTTGGCCGTGCTCTTACAAGACCGTGACTTGCATGATTTATTGCCAGATAAATCTGAGCTAGAAAGCCATTTATCTGAAAACCCAGAGAACCTGTGGCGTGCTGGGGCCGCCGCCGCCATAATCGGTTGGCGCCAAGAACTCATTGAACGATTGCGTCGCCATGGTTGTTTAGTAATTGATGTGCCACCAACCAACGTAACCGCAGGATTAGTGAGTCGCTATTTAGAAATTAAAGCACATCATTTATTATAATACTATTCAGCTGGAGTAAATATGAACGACAATAACGAAAACAATCCTTACGCCGCACCTGATCATGGACTTGATCAGCATAAACCGGGTGAAATTGGCATTGAGAATTTTTAATATATGGGCTTCTGGAAACGAGTTGTCGCATCGATTGTCGATAACTTTATTTTAAGTATCGCATTTTTACCATTATTTTTCATTCTGCTCGCAACAATAGAAAATCCAAATAACGCTCAATTGACTTATCAGGCAATTACTTTCGTTCTGACTATTACTGTGATATTGTTATTTTGGCAGTTTAAACAGGCGACGCCTGGAAAAATGATTTTTAATGGAAAAATCGTTGATGCAGTAACTTTTCAAAAACCATCAATGGGAAAATATGTAATACGCTATATTGGTTATATTCCCTCATCTTTAGCGCTCGGTTTGGGCTTTATTTGGGTGGCCATTGATAAACAAAAACGTGGTTGGCACGACATGATGGCAGGAACTTTAGTCGTAACACCAGGTGAACTCACCAATCGACGTGGTCCACGCAAACCAGCTAAGCGCAAAGATGACATTGAAGACGACGATAAATGGTCGGATGCAAAATAAAGAATAATTAACCGCAGAGAGCGCAGAGTTAATGCTATTGCTAATAACCTCGTTCAAATCGGCATTTACTGAAAAATTAAAAATTCACCAAAAGGCAATTAACCGCAGAGGGCGCAGAGAGCGCAGAGATGGTTTTTAAACAAATCTACAGTAAAAATTACCGTTTATTGGTATTTAAAGGCAATGGAATGAGCGAAGGCTTTTTTATAAATACCCTCTGCGCTCTCTGCGCCCTCTGCGGTTAATCAGTCTTCAATTAAACCTATTTTCCAGGGGAAAACGCGATTATTAGCCGATATTAGCCGAATAGCATTGTCTCTGCGGTTAATAAAATATGGCCCTGGGAATTTCCCAGGGCCATATCATTTTAGCCGACTAATTTATCAATTAGCGACGCGGACCACGATCATCGTCGCGACGTGGTCCGCGTGGAGCATCTCGGCGTGGTGGACGATCATCGCCGCCGTTCGCAGCGCGCTGTGCAGCGCGTTCAGCGCGGGCAGCTTTTGATTCTTCCGACTCTTCAATTAAAGCTTTGCGGCTTAAACGGAATTTACCGGTGCGCGGATCAACTTCGATTAATTTGACTTGTACCTTATCACCTTCTTTGGCGACGTCGGCTAAATTAGCAATGTGTGACCAATCCCACTCGCTGATGTGGACGAGCCCTTCGGTACCTGGAATAAATTCGACGAAGGCACCAAAGTCTTTAATTGCCTTGATGGCACCGGAATAAATTTTGCCAACTTCTGGCAATTCGGTGAGGTCGCTGATCCAACCTTTTGCTTTTTCAATCGACGTCATATCAGGTGACGCAATGGTAATAATGCCATCGTCGTCGACACTAATTTTTGCGCCAGTTTCTTCTTGGATACGACGAATAGTTTCGCCGCCTTTGCCAATAATTTTCCCAATAAATTCTGGATCAATTTGCACTTGAACAATTTGTGGTGCATATGGTGATAATTGTCCACGTGATTCGGCAATCGCTTCTTTCATCTTGTCTAAAATATGCAGACGACCTTGGCGAGCTTGTTCTAACGCTTTGCCCATTAATTCAGCGCTAATGCCAGCAATTTTAATATCCATTTGTAAAGCGGTGATACCAGCTTCGGTACCACAGACTTTAAAGTCCATGTCGCCGTAATGATCTTCATCGCCAAGAATATCGGTGAGTACCGCAGCGCGTTCGCCTTCTTTGACTAAACCCATGGCGATACCAGCAACTGGTGCCGTAAGCGGAACGCCAGCAGCCATCATAGCCATTGAACCACCGCACACGGTCGCCATTGATGACGAGCCATTGGATTCAGTAATTTCACTGACCAAGCGAATGACGTACGGGAATTCTTCTTGTTTTGGTAATACGGCTAACAACGCGCGACGTGCTAAAGCACCGTGACCAATTTCACGACGTCCAGGACCTGGCCGACCGCCAACTTCACCAACCGAAAAGCCAGGAAAATTGTAATGTAATAAAAAGCGTTCATTAAAGCGAGGCTTTAATGAATCGATTAATTGTTCGTCTTCACTGGTACCAAGTGTACAAACCAAAATACCTTGGGTTTCACCACGAGTGAAAACGGCAGAACCATGTGCGCGTGGCAATATGTCTAAGTCGAGGACAATGGGGCGAACGGTGGTTAAATCACGACCGTCGACGCGCTTGCCATCTAAAATTAATTCACGGAAAACGACGTCTTTCGCATCGCCGAATGCGGCTTTGACATCGTCGGCTAATTCTTCTTCAGCGCCACCTAATTTAGCAATAATCGCATCGCGGCAGGCTTTAACAGCGGCACTGCGTTCAGCTTTATTGGAAATTAACAGGGCTTTCTGAATGTCAGCACGATGCTCTTTGATAATGGTAGCGACCCATGGATTGACCTCGGGCTCGACATGTGATGCTTTTGGTTTGCCAGCAAGTTCGCGTAATTTTTCAATACCAGCAACAATAATTTTAATTTGTGCGTGCGCTAATTCGAGTGCTTCCACCATTTTCGCTTCGGCTATTGGCTGCGAACCACATTCAACCATGGTGATGGCGTCTTTGGTTCCAGCGACCACTAAATCCAATACGCTTTGTTCGCGTTCAAGATGCGTTGGATTAATAACAAATGCGTCATTAATCAACCCGATACGAACAGCACCTAGTGGTCCATTAAATGGAATAAATGAAATGCTAAGCGCAGCCGATACGCCGATCATCGATAAGACATCGGCTTCATGTAATTGGTCGTAACTGATGACCA
>JAHEDF010000443.1 GCA_024641365.1 Planctomycetota bacterium
AATTTATTTACGGGTACTGTGGTTAAGAAAACAACGGGCGTTGATTTAAATGTTGGTGGCGTATCGATGGATCAGGTATTAGCGCGTCATGTTGGAACAGTGACACGCATGCCGTCGCTTCATATTAATATGCAGAAACCAAATGGAGGCGTCGATAGCGGCTGGGCTCGCGTTTATAATAGTCATTTGTCATGGTCGTCTCCAACTACTCCGGTGCCAAATGAATTAGACCCCAAACGTGCATTCGCGCGATTATTCCGATTCCATGATACAGGTGTCTCCACACCGCAAACACTGTCTGATGAAGATCGCATCAGTGTTTTAGATCATGTGCAGGCAGAAGTGCAGTCGCTGATGAAAAAAGTGAGTGTTGCCGATAAACGTAAATTAGATGCCTATTTAACCTCGGTACGTGATGTTGAAAAACAAATTGAACGTGAAATGAAAGCGCTTGCGCAAGAACGTCCGGTTGATCCGAAGACGAGTCAAGCAATCGGACAGTTGGGCGGAAAATTAGTAGCTTTCGACGGCAAGGATCACACCACCCGTTTGCGATTAATGTTAGATATTATCGCCCTGAGCTTCCAAACCGATCTTACCCGTGTGGCAACGTTCATGTTTGGCAATGAACGCAATGATATTAATTATTCGTTTATTGATGGCGTTAAATCAAGCCACCACGAAGCGTCGCATCACACCGAAAGCAAGGAAAAGTTAGAACAATATCGCCGCATTTGTTTATGGCAGGCAGAGCAAGTCGCTTACATGCTTGAACGATTAAAAGCCACAGAGGATGACCAAGGTGGAACTTTATTAGACAACAGTATGGTCTTTTGGGGTGGTGCGTTAAGCGATGGAAACTCTCACGGACGCCCCAATTTGCCAATATTAATGGCAGGCAAAGGTGGTGGCACGATTAATCCAGGCCGCTTTGTTCAATTACCTAAAAATACACCTTTGTGCAATTTATATGTATCCATGTTTCATCGCATGGGCTTGAAAGTGCCGAGCTTTGCTGACTCAACAGGAGTTATTAGTCAGTTGTCCTAATATTCTATGCATAACAATGTAATGTATCGTATATCACCATGGTCTGGTGGCATATGCAGTTAATGAGTTCATGTGAATTGCCAAGCGTTAAGACCATGACCGCCAATCGGTTTTCAGTTTGATGAATAGGGAAATTAGTGTCTCGGTATACGGGTTTTCGTTGCAATTTATGAATAATTAAACTAATATTTTCGTGCTAATTTAGCAAACAACAGAATAGTATTTATTGTGTAAATAAAGTCATAAGGCGATAACTATGGCATACTTTTACATTCGCGGCTCTTTACACTATGCTGGCATGTGTGTTTGCATGTTGATGACGATGCTTGCATCAGCTGTTGATGTCCCGGAAGTGCCGCGCTGGGTGTACAGTTACAATGCTGGTTATAATGATCGTGCTGGTGCATGGGCGGGTGGTTCAGAAATTATGCATATTGTTACGCATAAAGGAAAACTCTATGCCGCGAACGGCTATTGGGTGGACGCGAAATGGGTTATTCCGCCGGATGGTCAGAAGCAATCAGCGCAGGTCTTGTGTTTAGAGAATCCCACATCGTCTTGGTTCGTTGATTTAGATACCGGGGCTGCAAATGACTACGGCCTGCAATATATGAAAGGAAATATTCTAAAATCAGTTACTTTTACACATGATTTACATGGAAACCAATTAGCAGAACCGCACAATATTTTAGTGATGTCCGCAGGCGCAGGATTTGAAGGTGGTGGCGCTGTTTCTGTGTGGGTTCGTAATGATGAATCAGGTAAATGGATTCATACATTAGTGCGTCACGGATCTAGCGCTGGAGGCGTGCGTTGGGTGCCACGAGATATTGAAGTCTATCGCGATACTGTAACAGGCCTGCAGCGTATATTTTTACTCATGGGAAACCCAGGAGTTATTTCTGGCGTATACGATCCACGTGAACCTGGATTAATTCGCTGGGATCGTCATACCGAATATCCATTTTTAACCGCAGGCAATTTTAAAACACGACCACTGGGAATTGCTATCGCAAATAATGCACTGCATTTTTCGGAGGGGAGTCGTATATTACGGCGCAATGATGGACCTCGTCCCACATGGACACCCATACACGATTTACAAGACGACACTGATACCGATGTTGGTGGAATTCGCGGATTAACCGCCATTCCTAATCCCAATGGCCCAGGAGAGTCATTATTATATTTATGGGTGCCGAATGGACGTTCACCAGGCATGATTCGTCGTTTAGATCCAGATGGGAAAGGTGGCTACACCACAAATGATGAGACAGGCATTGTGGAACTGATGCAAAAATACCTGGGTCGTGATGTCGGAAATGTGCTTGGTGCGCATAATATGATGTATCCATTACTCCATCCAGTGAGTGGAAAACAGGTTCATATCATTGGTTTTCAGGGGAATATTAAAGGTGCTTCGGATCTTAAATGGCCTGGATCAAATTATTATGCGGGCGCATTATATGCGGTGCGTGATCATGAAGGACGTTATTCGGTTCACGAAATCAACAACGCCTATAAACCAGGGAAGCCTCCATTAATTACGCCGCGTGCTTTTGCGTTATCACCATTTGGCGATAATGAGGTGTACATTGGTGGCCATGATGCAAATTTTAGACTATCGGACAATATGGCATGGATATTTCGCGCGCCGTTGGATGTATTTTTGGGTGTACGACAAGTTAGTGATGCCATATCGCAAAAACCAGATCCTGAACCAGATCCACGCTTGCGTGCTGGCCCGGTTTATGAGCTGCGCATTTATCAGGCTAATGAAGATCGATTTGTTCATTTGGAAAAAAGGTTTCGTGAACATACTGATCGTATTTTTAGACGAATAGGCCTTGAGCCTATGTGCTATTTTCAACCGGTAGATGGAACGCCAAAACAACGCCGTCGTATTGTTTATGTGTTAAAACATCCGTCACGTTATACCGCCTATGAAAATTGGCTGACATTCGAAAATGATCGTGAGTGGGATAAAGTACTAGAAAACCCAGAATTTCAGGGATTATTGGCAGAGAAGCCAATTAGTATATTTATGTCAGAAAATGATTATTCACAGATGACTCGTAATGTGATCGAAAAAACAGGCGGAATTTTTGAAATGCGTACTTATACGACTAATCCCGGGAAGCTAGACTTACTCAATGCCCGTTTCCGTAACCATACGACGAGTTTATTTAATCGTCATGGTATCAACAATGTGGCCTATTGGACGCCATTTGATACGCCACAACGAGACAATACATTGATTTACCTTATTCATCACGCCAATCGCAAACAAGCCGATGAAAATTGGAAAGCATTTCTCAATGACCCGGAATGGAAAAAAGTCGCGGCAGAATCACAGAAAGACGGAAAGTTTTTAGCACAACCACCAGAACGTTTATATCTACGAGCTCTCGACTTTTCGCCAATTAAATAAGCAAAAAAAGCGCTCCATTGTTAGCAATGGAGCGCTCAATCTTTATAACAGGCATGCCCTGTTATTTAGTGGCGACCTTAGGAGCGATTTTTCTATAGAGAAATGCATCAGAAGTAAGGAGCGAAACCAGTAATGCCTTCATACTGCCACCACTCTTTTTATAGGCTTGATAGGCTTCTTGTAATACAGGCGCGTCATTCAAGGTCTCATTACGCCCCATCCAAAAACGGAAAGCATGCCTAACGAATACTTGTT
>JAHEDF010000444.1 GCA_024641365.1 Planctomycetota bacterium
ACCTATACAGATCGTGTAGAAACAAACATTGTACTTAATCGTGTATTAGCTGGCACTAAAATTGCATTCGAAGTACGCGATACCCAGGTGTATAAAGTAAATGCAGAAGGAAATATTACGTCATTTACGTTTGATCATGTGGAAAATGGCTCCATTTCATCAGCAACGGGAACTGTTGGTGTGGATAGCGTTGCAACAACGGTACATCGACTTGGTCGCGCGACAGATTCTACACTGCCTTTACCTGAAGGTGTTCAGCTATTAGGACAGCAAGCCTCTCAAGATTTATTAGTTAAAAAACAATGGAAGGCTGGTGATACGTTAAGCTTTTCAACGCTGGCTATGATTAGTAATCAAGTGCGTATTGTCAAAATGACGGCAACGCACCAAAAGACTGCTGATAACGGTGATTTGACCTTTGGCGTTGCCATGGATTTAATGCCTGTCCCAACCACCATGACATTAAACCCGAAAGGGGATTTAGTTGCGATGGGTATGGATATGGGTTTTATGAAATTAGCATTTGCGCCATCTCCCGGGCCTGTTCCCTTAGTGGGTGCCGAATTGGCTCCCACTGGTATGGTCACTGCAAAAGGTCCAGCACCTGCTTCTGGCCCTTCAAATAAATATCGTCTGCCAGCACAGGCAGAGATTCCAAATGACGAATTTCAAACTTCTGCAGGTGATGTCGTTACCACTGTATCCACCGCTGAACCCACGGCTTTAGAAAATAGGGATGATTATTTACGAGCTGAGCCACAATTAGAAATTGACGATAAGGAACTAAAAGCATGGGTAGATGCCCTTGTGGCTCGTCACCAAGTTGCGGAACCCGTATTAGCGGAACGACTGCGCTTAGCTGTGCGTGGTTACATAATTAAAAAGGATTTATCTATGGGTGATGGCTCTGCTTTGGAGACATTTAGGAGCCGCACTGGTGATTGTACGGAACATGCTAATTTATTGGCGGCCGTGTTGCGTATCGCAAAAATACCATCGCGTGTCGAACTGGGCATGGTCTTTGCACAGGATTTTGGAGGATGGGTAGGTCACGCCTGGAATAGTGCTTATGTCGATGGGCGCTGGGTCCATTTAGATGCCGCTTATCCGGGAATTCCACGGTCCTGTTATTTAAAATTAGGGACGACATCTGGTGGCGAATGGCAAAATACCGGTGCCGCGATGATAGCCGGATTTGCAAAAATATTGGGTAAAGAAATTGAGACTTTGCCAGCAACACCGTAAGCATATCCCCGTATTAAATAATCTATTGGAGCATCCTATGTTTTATAACAAAACTTTGACAATGACACTTGTAGTCTCGTTAGGGATATCGAGCGTTACAGCAAGTGATGTTGCCTTTACCAAACAGGTATTAACCAATGAGTTCGTAGCAGAGGGGTGTCACTTTGCCGATTTTGACAAAGACGGCCATTTGGATCTTACCGCCGGATGTTATATTTGGTACGGACCTGATTTTAGTCGACGCGTTAATTTCACTCCGCCAAGTGTAAACGAAAAAGGTCCAACTAAAACGCCTTATGATCCCGCTAAAGGATATTCAGATTATTTTCTTTGTTACACCTATGATTTTAATAACGATTCGTGGGCTGATATCTTAGTTTATGGATTACCCGGTGAAGCAGCGCACGTCTTTATTAATCCCAAAGGACAAGCTGGGGATTGGGAGAAGATTGCTATTTTTGATGTCGCTGACGGTGAATCGCCAGATTTAGTGGACTTAACGGCGGATGGGAAACCTGAATTATTGGTGCATTCAAGCATTAAAAATAAATTACCAACAGCTCCCGGAAAATCTGGCGGTCAGCTCGGTTATGCTGAAATTGATTGGAATAATCCGCTTGGTAAGGCCCGCTTCCGCCCGATTTCAGACCCCGACAAACGCTTTTTCCGTTATACCCATGGTTACGGTCACGGCGATGTGAATAATGATGGGCGCATGGATATTTTGGATAAAGATGGTTGGTACGAACAGCCTGCTTCCACAAAAGAAGATCAAAATTGGGTTTTTCATCCAGGGCCGTTTTGCTCAAAAGGAGGACGCGGTGGAGCCCACATGTTCGCGTACGATGTGAATGAGGATGGACGCAATGATGTCATTACGAGTTATGACGGACATGGCTATGGTCTCGGGTGGTTTGAGCATAATGCTGATGGCACATTTACTGAACATCTTATTATGGGTGATAAACCGGAAGATAATCCGCATGGGGTAAAATTTAGCCAATTACATGCGCTTCGCCTTGCCGATATGAATGGCGACGGCTTGCTTGATATAGTCACCGGAAAGCGCCGCTGGGCACATGGTGTTAAAGGTGATGCAGAGCCAGGTGCTGATCCCGTATTGTATTGGTTTGAATTAAAACGAGAAAATGGCAAAGCCAGCTATATTCCGCATTTAATTGATAATGATAGCGGTGTTGGAACCCAGGTTACTACAGCCGATATGAATAAGGACGGCAAAATGGATGTCATCGTAGCGAATAAAAAAGGCGTTTTTGTATTTTTACAAAAATAATTAACTGATGCGTATTTATTCCTGGGTATTGTTCACAAGTGTTGTTACTTACGAACAATGCCCGGTGTAATTAAAACACAAGCACATAACGATGCCGACATACCGATAACCAGCGTCTGACCTATCGAAAAAATCATTGGATGATCAGCTAATAAAAGGGTAGAAACACCAGCAACCGTTGTCAGTGATGCAGCCATAACTGGCGACAAAGCGGTTGCGCGTCGGTCTGGTTGCGACAGGAAAATTGCGCTATCGATGCCAATGCCGCCAACAAAGGCTGCGCCCAATGCCGTAAATGGTGTTAATTCAATACCAAGCCATCCCATGATACCAAATGTCCAGATAAGTGCGATCGCAGGGGGCAATAACACACCCGCAATGCGCCCAACTTGTCGCATTAATAAAGTAACGACGATCAGGAGGACGACACCAATATATAAGCCGCGTTTACTTAAATCGTCTTGCACAACTTGAACTAAATAAGTCCCAATACGTGAACGAATTGCGACCCATGCACCAGTCTCTAAATTTTCTGCTTGATCAGCAAGCGAACGAATTGCTGGATTATTAATGCTTAAACGATGTTTTAGTGGATCATCAGCGTTTGGTAAAGTAGAGGCAACACGCCAGCCTGTTTTGGTTTCTTGAATAAAAGAAGATAAGCGAGAGTGCACAGGCGTACCTTCCCAACTCGCATAGGTAATGTCTGACCGTTCGCTTGCAGTAATTGGAGCATAAGCGCGTAATGTCGGACCAAATCCCTTAAAACGAAAGCCGTTTTCTGCACAAGCCGCTTCTAAATTTTTACTAAATGTTGGTCCATGTTCTGTCCAAAATGAATTCCACTGTTCCCGCCTATGTTTCTGTTCAGCAGTACTCGGCAATAAAATTTCTACCATCGTCGGCTTTAATCCCAATTGCGACCGTGATATGGCTAATTTATCTAGGGCCCCATCTAAGGTGGCGTCAGGTTGTACTAAATAGTCACTCGACTCTAATTTACCCCATCGTTTCATAAATTCGTCGAGTGCCTCCCAGGCACCAGGACGACTTCCATCCAATCGACGTAAATCCTGCACGACTTGTAAATTTCCTAATCCAGGTAGCAGGATTATCGTAACGAGAACGGCAATAATTAAATTGAGGCGTGTGTGGTTCGTGCACCATTTTAATACGCGAC
>JAHEDF010000043.1 GCA_024641365.1 Planctomycetota bacterium
ATTCCAGCTGGTACGGAATTAACCGTTGATTATCGCGAGACCATGCATGAGGGCGGCATGGCGTGCAAATGTGGTTTACCTGGCTGCCGTTCCTTGCTTTAGCTTCGGGCTTGTTTGTTTCGAGGGCTTTGCCCTCGTGCTCCCACGGACTTTGTCGGGGCTTTTTTCCTAGCGATAGCGTAGAAAAAAATGTCAAAAAAAAGCACCTTAAAATTTAAATAAAAACGTCAGGAACAAAACCCGAGCCGCCAGGCGATCGGACGCCGAGTGGTGGTGAGCGGATACAATGGGCGCAGCCCATCCGCTCATTTTTTCAAAGCGAAGCGCATGAAAAAAACCACGACAAAGCCCGTGGGGGGCCTGGGGGCAGAGCCCCCAAAACAAAAAACCGACCATGGATTACACCATCCAAGGTCGGATTGCAGGGTGGATGCGGGTGTGTCGTAGCTGGTGAGAGCATGTCGACGCGTCGGCTATCCGTTGGAAACTCACCTGACATCAAGTCAGTTCAGTTTTATCTGATTGTCTTTTAGTAGTTATCTACTCCTCACGATTTATGGCCGCGCGGCAAAATCCGATCCAGTCTTATCCAGAGCGAATTATTGCCAGGTGGACTCCTGATGACCCTGACGCTGGTATTATACTATCGTGGTCAGACCGATTCTACCGGAAATTAAAATTTTATTCTGGGTTGTATAAACCTTGGGTCGACCTGTTTTCACAACTAGTGTTATAAAACATGGTTTTTACCGATTAAAATGAAAATTCTGTGAGGCGTTTGCGACAGTGTAAAGTCTCAGGTAAGTATGATGCCATTGGTAATTAAATTATAATAACAATACTGCACTTTTTAGTGATCAATTGATCACCTTTAATGCAACGAAAGTGCACCGAAATGCACCGAAAATTAGCGCACCGAAAAAACGTCCAGCGAAAGCGCAATACAATAATTTAGAGAATAAATTTAATCTTGTTGCGCAATTGTCATAAATTTTTCTAAATCTTTAAGCGACAGCTCAATTTGTTTTGCCATCTCCGAGTCTTCGACGCGACTAGCAAAATCTTGTGCTGCTTCCATGGCACCAGCGGCAATTTTAAATTGTCCGCGTACTGTTTGCGCGCGACAGGCTAATGCAGCAGTCATATAGCGTTCAGCAGGACCAGCATTGTGACGATCTTCAAATTCCATCATTAATTGTACGCAGCGTAATGCCTGCGTTGGCTTTGCAGCCAAACAATAAGCCAAACCTTGTTGAAACCAGGCACGATGGGTTAAACGCCAATCACCGATGCGACTAACAGCGGTACTATTTGCGAATGCGGCGGATACTAATAATTCTTGTGCAATTTTAACTTGGGGTTCGGCAATACGCATTAAATTACCAGCTACAGTAGCGACTTGCTTAATGACGTCATCTTTCGGATCTAAATCTGCGCATAATAAAGCCGCTTGTCGTAGGTGACTTAGTCCTTCTTGGGCGCGACCACGGACCGCTAATGTTTGTGCGACCATGACAGCTAGACGACATTCATCGGCAGGAGTGTGCACGCCGTTTTTAATAGCTTCTTGTGCGGCTTCTTTATTGCCTGCGCCAATTTCCACGACGGCCAAACCGCGCCATAAACTATTCGCGATCGGGGAGCCACTGACTAATTGTGGGTGTTTTAATAAGCGATGTTGAAATGCGGCAGTTTCTTCCCAACGACCAAGACTGGTTGCGCCTAAATGGACGGCAAATGAACCAACTTGCAGAATTTCCTGCTCAGTCTGGGTTTTGCCGTATAATTCCTCTAATTTATCAAAGGCTGCGTTGGGATCTTTATTCGCAAGCTGGACGGTTTCTTGCAAGAGGCGTTCAAAAGGTGTTGGGAGTACCATAATTAAAACTCACTACGGTTGTTAGTCAGCACGGGTGAAGCGACCACTTCCAACAGAGGTATGTGGTGGGCGCTAAGACGTAAGCGCAGAATGCTGCGTGGCAATAACCATAAAAAGGCTAGCGGGGTAGCTGGCGCCATTTGTGCCGTGACTGCAATTGTTAACAGTGCTATACACAGACAGCGCAGTAAATGGACCAGCAAAATATGTGTTCATTGTGAAATGGAATGGATCGGGAATACGTACCTTATTGACAGCACGATGGTATGATCGACGGAGATGTGGTAGTACTTTATACCAAAAGTTCGGGAGATACTCGCTATGATAAGATTGCCATCAGTGCGCATTATTATGGTTGTGAATTGTTTATTTTTAACGCTCGCCTTGATCAGCGCAGAATTAGAGCATGAAAGTGAATTATATACTGGTCCAGAATATAAAAATGCTTTCAAAAACCCAACAGATAATCCGGATTTACCAAATGTATTGCTGATTGGGGATTCTATTTCCATAGGTTACACCATTGAGGTGCGAAAAAAGCTCAGTGGAAAAGCCGATGTATTTCGTATTCCAACGAATGGTCGTTATGCGGCTTATGGTGTTGAACAACTCAATAAATGGCTGACAGAGCCAGGAATAAAATGGGATGTTATTCATTTTAATTGGGGGCTTTGGGATATTTGTTATCGCCATCCAGATTCTAAGGTGCAAGGCAATCGTGATAAAATAAATGGCACGCTGACCGCGACACCAGAACAATATCAAGAAAATATGACCAAAGCAGTGGCGATATTAAAAACTACTGAGGCAAAATTGATTTGGTGTGCAACAACACCAGTCCCGGAAAATGAAGCAGGGCGCATTCAAGGTGATGAAGTAAAGTATAATGCTATTGCTGAAAAAATTATGAAAGAGAACGCTATTCACATAAATGATTTATATAGTCACTGTATAAAAAAGACCCCTGGTATATATGGAAAACCAGGCGACGTGCATTTTACCAAAGAGGGTTATGTTTACTTGGCAGAGCAAGTAGCAAAGGGAATTCTTACGGTTATTGAGAAGTGATGGAGATTGAGAGTCCGGACTTCCGGACTCCCGGATTTCCGGACTCAATTTATATCCGTTTTTTCAAATATGCTAATTCTCGCACCGTGCCATCCAAGGCATCTTGGTCGTGAGCTGCTAAAATCGACCAGGTATACGTTTCAACAGAAACGTGCGTGCACCCAGCTGCTAAGCAGGCGGCAAGTCCTTTATGGCTGTCATTAATAGTTGACGATAATCCCTGCGCTTGTGTTGGTCGAAAAACGGGAATGTGAAAATGGCTGCGAACTGCAGTAGCATTTGGTAAGCGCGCTAAACACGCGTCTAATTGGTCTAAATCTTCTACTTTACTCAATGATCCGCTGGCAGAGCTGGCCGCTGTTTGGTGCATAAATCTCGGTTCAGCTAACGCACGTAAAGCATCTAAGCCAATTTTATCAGTAAACGGATTAATAACTTCTGGTGCAGCAGAAAATTGACATTTCGTAATAGGAACTTGTGCAGCTACTAAACGATCAACCGCAGCTTGCTGATTTTCAAATGCCAAACTAAAATGACAGGTATCAAAACAAATGCCGAGGTGTTCGGCGATGGCTTTTTTTGCAGCGTGTTCATCGCCATCTAAAACAATCGCGGCTGCGTGCATGCCAGCTATTGCTAATGGACCTGTCCAAAATGCTGCAACGTCGTGACTGGTTTCTAAAGTACACCATGGTTCTGGTTCTAAACATAAGACAACTTTTCGGTTATTTGAACGTGCCCGAAGTGCGGCATGGCCAGCCCACTGACCGAGCGCTGTTGCGATGATGGTGTGATTATTTGCGGCCGGTCCGAACGGGCGATAACTCCCAGGGACGGTGGAAATAGAAATGAGATCGTCATCGCAGAGTGCTAATGCGACATCAATTAAAGCGAGCGTATCATCGGCGCGTTCAGCAATGGTCCAATCGGGACGATAGGCATCGGCCTTTACCACCGCCGCTTGAAACGGTCGCAGCGGGAAGGCATTCAACGTATGAGCGCTGGCACCAACCTGATCGAGGGCCTTTCTTAATGTGGCAAGCGCCTGTGTATCTGTGGCGAGTTGGCGAATGGCCGTTGATCCCAAGCGCAGATCGAGCCCCAGACGCTCCCAACCAAGTCGTTCACGTGCTGGCAACGTAAACTTCTGCAGGACATGGGTTAGTTCACCAACCGTTTCAGCGGCGTGGAGGTTTGAACTATAGCCAAGGGGCAACATAGGTGCGGCAGGTTCTGACATGTAAGGCTCTTACACGGTCACAAGCGACACGGAAGTGACCTGGGTGACAGGGCAAACGTTGAAATGAGTGCGCCTGCTTGCCCTCTGCGTCTCGCATCAGACCGTTTCGCACCATGTCACCTGATCAGTCAGTTGAGCACCATGGCGATGCGCCGGTTCCGACGACGGCGGATTTCAGTTCATTTGTTGAGCGTTATCACACCGATGTCGCTTTGCGGAAAATGCATTTTGCGCGTTTATTATTAGGCATTGGTGGAGCCGCTTTAGCGATCGTCTATAATTGGTTGCGCTTAGATCCACGTGGTGCGCAAGAGGTCGTTATTCAGGTTGCGACCATTATTGCCGGGCTGCATGTTTTTGGCTGTTTAATCACGTTATTTATTGCACGTCGGCGTTTTTTGGCGGATTTTCAACGGCAAACGCTCGCGTTGCGTGATCGCGTTTGGCAGGTCGCGCAATTTCTCCAACGGCGTGGAGCCGTATTATTAATTTTAGCAGCTTCCGGCGATATGCTCATTGTCATTGGCACGCATTTTCGCTTACATATTTTTGCTCCTGATGGGGATGTTTTACTGCTGACGCTTATACCAACGGCGTTATTATTGGCGCATGGTATTGCTGAAATTCCAACCCGTGATCGCCTCGAACGTTTGTATCGGCGCTTAGGGTAAGGGTATAAATTCAAGCGAGCAGCTCTAATCGCCGGTACAATGCTGGACACGTGGCAGGGACTAGGCAAGGTTTTGCCTCATTCCTTGTCCACCAGAAAGTAAGATTCACCACCAATGCAAATGGACGCGATTCTACAATTTTCAAATGTGTCGTTTACTTACCGCGGCGATTGGTTGCAGCGTGTGCATGCACTCAAACAAGTTGATTTAGTGGTGCCACGTGGTTCTGCCTTTGGATTTTTGGGTGCTAATGGCGCAGGAAAATCAACTAGCATTAAATTAGTCATGGGATTATTGCACGGACATGAAGGAAATATATCGTTATTTAATCAATCATTAGGTGATTATAAATTACGTGCTCGTATCGGATATCTACCAGAACATCCCTATTTTTATGATAATTTAGCGGTTGGTGAATATTTAGCGTACATGGGTAAATTATCAGGCATGAAAGTGGATACGATTCCTGATGCTATTGACCGTGTCTGCGATTTATTGGATTTAAGTGACTTAAAGCATCGTATGTTGCGCAGTTTCTCAAAAGGCATGCGGCAGCGATTTGGTTTAGCACAAGCCATTTTACATCAACCTGAATTATTAATTTTAGACGAGCCATTTTCTGGCTTAGATCCGTTGTGGCGCGCACGCTTTCGTGAAGTGTTAGCGCTTGAACGTAAACGTGGCGCGACGTTGTGTTTTAGTACGCACATTTTATCAGACGTCGAAGATCTCTGCGATCATTATGCTGTTATTGATCATGGTGTGGTACTTGAGCAAGGTCGCCTCGCCGATTTAGTGCAACAAGCGCCATTAGTATTAATTGGTAGTGGCCCCAAACCACCATCTGCTGAAGAAACCAGTGATGGGAATTGGCGTTGGCAATTTCCTGAAAATGAACGCGCGGCTAATTTAGCTTCGTTACCGCAGGGCGCTGAAATATTACGTTTAGAGCGCAGTCGTATTGGTTTAGAAGATTATTTTGTATCACGCGTGCAAGCTTTTCATGCCGCCGGTAAAAAACTGGAGCCCACGTCATGATTGGCATTATTGCATGGGCAACTTGTCGTGAAGCAATTCGCTCGAAAACATTTATTTTATTATTAGTTATTTATTTGATCGGCGTATTGTTGTCGCGTATTGTTGGCTGGATTAGCGCAACAGACGGTAACATTATAACGACGGATATTATTTTTAGTTTGCAAAGCATCATGGGCGTGTTGGTGGCGGTAGCGACTGGCACGGCATTGGTGCATGTCGAAATTGAGCAAAAGACGCTCTATACCGTCTTATCGCGCCCGTTGCCGCGCTGGCAGTTTGTCGTCGGTAAATACCTCGGTTTATGCATGGCACTTGCCGCCGGACAAATAGCGATGCTTATAATTGGCGTCATATATTTAGCCATTACCGGAGCAGAAGTACATCAATGGTTATTTATTGCTGGTTTCTTGACCATTTTAGAAGTCATGGTGATGGCCGCAGTCAGCTTATGTTGGACGGCTTTATCGTCGCCATTACTCGCAGCTGTTTTGGGGTTAGCAACGTATGCGCTTGGACATGCGGTCCACTCCTTACCTGGGTTGGTGCACCATTTAAAAGGCATGCAACAAATTATAGCAATTTCTTTTGCCAGTTTAGTGCCCGATTTAGGTCAATTTGCTTATCGTAATGAAGCCGTTTATCGAACGCCAATTACCATGGAAGATTTAGGTATCCGACTGTTATATGGATTATTGTGGTGTAGTTTATTAGTGGTAATTACCATAACTGTTATTCGAAAGAAACAGCTATGATAATTAGAGTTAAAATGGTGAAGGTTTTGTTTATGGGCTGGGGATTTTTGACACTATGAACTACCGCATGCAGTCTGTACTGCTCAGTTGCTGTATGCTCATTGGAGCAGGGGTTTTAATTGGTTGGAATAGCAGTCGTTTTCTTACCGCTAAGCCAGTGATTCGTGAAAAAAATCTTGATTTCCTGCCTGCGCCAGAAACAGCGCGTGTATTAGCTTTAGGTCACAACAATACACTCGCTAAATTGCGTTGGATCGATTCGTTTGCGTATTTTCAATATCAACTCGACCGTAAAGATGATCGCATAGCTGGCGGCGGCAGTGGTTTTCAACGTCTCTATAATACTCTTATTGAATTAGATCCTAAATTTGAGCCGTTTTATGAACATGCTGCACTCACCACTTCTGGTATATTAAATCACCACGGCGCGGCGCTCGGTTTTTTAATGCGTGGAAATTTGGAATTACCGCATTCAACAGAATTATGGCGTAACTCGGCGGTAACGCTCAAAGTTTTTTTTCAGTGGGATACAAAAAATCCGGAATTGTTTGATGCATTTTTGACTGAGTGGGAAAAACAAGAAGTGTTGCCAGAATACAAACGTATGGTGTGGGATTGGAAAAAACATTTTGGCCATCAAGTATTTAATGGATTGGAACAATTGCCATATTGGCTCCAGCAATTAGAAAATACTGCTGAAAATACAGCAAATGGGAAATTTGTAGATCAAACCGTGCGCGATATTCTGGCGCGATATGGAACGGATGAATTAACTGCACTATTAGCCACTTGGCGCATTCTCCAGGGGGCCATTCCGCAAACGCGAAAAGAGCTGGTCGATAATTTGTCATTTATTGATCCGCTACAAATGATCCGCGACGTGCCATCCCCAGCCTCATTATCGGTTTTAACCGAAGCGAATTTATTACACTTACGTTATCCGCAGGGGTTATCGCCATTTGCCCCATTTGCTGTCGTAAAAAATGGAACCATAGTGCTAAAAAATGACCCGTATGGTTACCCGTGGCGGATGGTGACAGAAAAAATTGGCGATTACCACGTATATCGAGTCACCAGTCCTGGGATGGAGCGGGCGCAGATCGATAAATTATTAGCCACAGCGACAGACGAATTGTTAGCAAAAGCCCAAAAAAGTGGGAGCTGGCCAACTAGCTTGCAAGAAGTAGTCGAAATGGGGGTCCAGCTCCCAAAGGTCCCAGCGGGATGCACCATCCGGTTAGTAGATCGAGACCTAGTTGCTAGTTGGGATGTTGAACCAAACGAACCATGGCAGCTACGAAGGGCAAAACCGTGACGTTAAGTGGTAACTTTTCTATGCAGAACCGCTATGCAGACCGTTTTTGTTGAACAAAAGCAATTTTTTTCGTCAAAAAAGGTCGAAATGGGCGTTATTAGTAGGAGGGTTATGTTATTCTCCTGTAGTAGCCATCGCTAACGCCAGCCAGTCCCCAAGCCGGTGATTGTCAGCGCAGTTTGGCTACTACACTTCGCCTCCCCCGTTGAATCCATTGTCCTGCCCCGTTCCAGAGAGATCCCATGGCCAAGTCGACGTCCCCGGTCAAAACTCCGCCCCCAGCTGCAGCAGAAACTAATAATGACGATATAAATAAAGCTGACGTTGATTCCGCTGATGGCCCAGAGACCACTACGATTCCTGCGCCTACTGGTGAAGCTCCGATGTCATTAAAGGATGTCGTCGCGGCCTTGGTAAAAAATAGTAAAGGCAAAGGGATGGTCACGTACGACCAACTCAATGCTTTATTACCAGATGCAATGAATGATCCTGAACAATTGGATCACATTTTAGAGCAATTGGAATCGAAGGGTGTTGAGCTGGTTGAAGAAATCGGCAGTGGCGATGATAGCGATTTTGGCGAAGAAGGTACTAACCCAGAAGACGATGCGGCTGCTAGTACCGCTCGTTTTGAACGTGCAGCTGAAAATGCTGATGGCGATGAAGTAGAACTCGGCGAAAAAATTGATGATCCGGTTCGCATGTATTTGTCACAAATGGGCGAAATTCCGTTATTGACCCGTGACCAAGAAATCGAATTAGCGCGTCGTATTGAAATTTATCGCGATGGTTTCCGTCGTAAGGTCATGACCATGCCTGATGCCATTAAAAAAGGCATTGGCTGGGTGGAAGAACAAAAAGAAATTAAAGAACAACAAGAAAAGAACGCCAAAAGCCACGGTTCCTCGCCATCACGTGATGATTATTTAGATCGCGCAGCCAATCACTTAAATACACTCAATAATGTGGTAAATCACTCGCAGCCATTGTCTGAAATGGTGTGCAGCGAAACGGGCGCGGATGTACGACAAGAACAATTGTTACGTAATCGGTTAACGCGTGCGTACCGCTTATTAGAAGAAATGGAATTAGATGCCAAAACAGTTATTCAGGTCAAAGACGATATGCTCGATATCCGTCGTAAGGTTTTGCGCCTGCGTCGTGAAATTGAACAAAACAAACGTAAAAAAGGCATGGTCAAAGAAAAGGAACAAGAGTTAATAAACTTATCCTTATTAATTGGCGAACCGATTAGCCGTTTCTTAGAACGCTGTATCGCAGTATCAAAGCGTTTCCGCTTATACGAAGAAGCAAAACAAAAATTATCCTGTGGTAATTTACGTTTGGTGGTATCGATTGCGAAAAAATATCGTAATCGTGGCTTGTCATTCCTTGATTTAATTCAAGAAGGCAACGCTGGTTTAATGAAAGCCGTAGAAAAATACGAATACAAGCGCGGTTATAAATTCTCGACCTATGCAACGTGGTGGATTCGCCAAGGCATTACCCGTGCGATTGCTGACCAAGCGCGCACCATTCGTATTCCAGTGCACATGATCGAAACCATGGGCAAGCTGCGTAAAATTCAGAAAGATATTTTGCAAGATACTGGTCGTGAAGCGACCATCGAAGAAGTTGCTGAACGTGCTGGCATCAGTGTTGGCGAATGTAAGCGCGTTATCCGTGTATCGAAACACCCAATTAGTTTAGATCGCCCAATTGGTGACAGTGATGACTGTTACTTCGGTGACTTCTTAGAAGATAAGAGCGCAGAAAATCCTGCTAACATTAGCTCGAACGAATTGCTCAAAGAAAAAATTACCGAAGTGCTTGATACCTTAACGGATCGTGAACGCGAAATTATCTGCCTGCGTTACGGCATTGGCGATGGTTATACTTATACCTTGGAAGAAGTTGGCCGTCGTTTTAACGTCACGCGTGAACGTATTCGTCAGATTGAGGCGAAGAGTATTAAGAAACTGCAACATCCATTACGTAGCCGTAAGCTGGAAGGCTTTATCGATACTAAAGCGCATTAATAACGCGTTTTATAATTTAAATTAACTAAACCCTCGCCATATGGCGGGGGTTTAGTTATTTAAAATTATCTGTTTAATTATACTAATTCCGATGCATTTTTTATTTGAACAGGAGGAACGGAGAGAAAAATGTTATAAATTTGTACATTGTCTATCTTGCTGTCCTCCGTTTCTCCGTTTCTCCTGTTAATTTGTTGTCAAATTATCAGCATGTGCTCTAAAATGGGTATAATTCAGATTTAATTTTTAGGTTTGGTAAACATAAAATCGAGATGGCATGAGGCGACGTCGACGCCCTGGACGGTTAACCATAATAAAGTGCGTATGGCGAGAAGCGAACCTGGTTCCCGATCTTTCGATGGAATGGGAGCAGTGATACGTAATTCGGGTAAATGAATGCCCATTTCAAAAACAGGCACTTGGGATTCATTCACCGTAATTTCGGTATTTGCTTGCAACATCGGACGTGCATTTGGTGGTGCGGCGCGATCTAACATAGACAAATGTAACGGATAGGTGCCAGGACGCTCGCATTGTAAACGAATATAGGCCTGCAAAGAATGCAGCACTAATTCATCATTCGGTGTTTGCCAATGTGTGTAGGTACCTGCGATTATCCATTTTCCTTGATCCGTTCGATAGACTTGATCGCAAAGAATAAGCGTGCCACGAATATCATGCAATTTATCGGTGTTCATGGCTGTAGCTTCACACCCACAGCATGCGACACAACGAGAAAGAAGAGGAGTGACACGATCATGTTATGTAACACTGTCTCGATAACGTTGTTTTAATGGCACATTAACCGCCGAGGGCGCAGAGACAATGTTATTCGGCTAAGAAATACGAATTTTCTTTGTAAAATATGATAAATTGAAGGCATTCAACATAGAGGACACAGAGACAATGTTATTCGGCTAATAAGCGCGTTTTCTTGTGGAAAATACGTTTAATCGAAGACAGATTAACCGCAGAGGACGCAGAGGGAATTGATAAAAAAATCTTAGTTCATTCCATTCCCTTTAAAGGCCAATAAACGGTAATTTTTACTGTAGAATTGTTTAAAAACCATCTCTGCGCTCTCTGCGTCCTCTGCGGTTAAGAAAATGTAGTCGCTAAATTGCGAGCGAACTTTTCCTGAACTATTTTGCTTGCCACGACTCGTCAAAAAAGTCAGCGGCTACTACATCACCAGCGTAAAAGTCATTGGGCGGTGTTTTTAAATCCAAAACGGCCCAGTCGGGTAATTTAGGATTTTGCTGTGAATTAGTACGGTCGTGATTTTCACGAAAGGTCAGCCCGCTATTTAAAACGATATAGCGATCTGGATTAAGTGGGTTGGGGTATATGCAAACAGGGACATGACCAGCACTCTTAAAGGACTGAGAACCAATAGCGATAGTGGACGTATCCCATTTTAAGGGCAACTGTGGGAGTAATTTTGTTATGATACTGTTGGCTTTGTCATCGCCCCACACAACCAAGTTATAATTTTTAATATCATCGGCACTGACTTCACTGTCTTTTTTCACTCGCACGTCTCCACGCATAAGTGCTGGCCAGCGATTAAATATAAAATGATGACTTTCCGCTTTAACCCAGCTATCAACTTTAGCGTCGGCACATGCTTTTGATGGCAACACCACTAAAAATGGACTTACAAACGCATCATCGATCGGACCTTGTAAGCCCGGGCGTTTACTGAGTCCTGTTGGATACATCTGATCAACTTGCGACCAGGAATTTTTTGTTTGTGCCAATATGACACCGTCTGATCCAACGTTGCCAACCGTGATCTCGTGATTGTCGATTTTAATTTTACTGCCTTTTTTAATGCTTGGATGCGAAAGACGTAAGCGCGTAATATTTTTTGTCGTGGCTGTAATTGTCGTTCCTTGCACCTGTGCATCGACCCGACTGTCCTGCCAATGCTGGCCTAATTGCAGGGCTTCAACCCAATACATGTGGGCATACCGCAAAGATTTGGTTTGGAAGTAAACCGTATCGGGAGTTTCTTGGCGACCGGTAGCGATGGCTTTATCTACAAATGCCACAACCTGCTTTAAATAATCAGGTTGATATTTATGGCCAGTTTTTGGTGCAATTAAATGTTCCAAATGTTTGCCATGTGCTTCATAAGCTTTGCCTAAAATAATACCGGCTTTCATTTGGCTGTCGTCTTCACCGCTATAGGCAATCACTGGTATATTAAATAAATTACGTACATAATCGGGTGTATCGTATTGTCCCCATAGAACGGCTTCGTATGGGGGCACATCATTGGGTGTTAAATTTTGATAGAGTTGTGTTTCAGCAAATCCTGCTCCGGTATGCATCACCGCAAAGTGATCGGCAAAATGTGCACCTAAATGTTTAGCGCCAGCGCCACCCATGGAAAACCCCATGAGGGCAATGCGGTTTTTATCAATCGGATATTGTGATGACACATGGTCGATAGCTTCAAATACATCAGTTTCGCCTGCGTTCTTATAACCAACGCATTGTCGACCAAACACATGCATGACTAGCGCATGATCCGGTTTGAGCGGACCAATTCCTTTAGCGCATTTTTGCATAAAATGTATATCGGTGTCTTTATCTCCACGGCCATGCAGCCACACATATAGCGGAACTGGTTTTGATAAATTTAATTTTTCAGGAATAATAACGCCGTATGGTTGGGCAGAACCATCAATGGCAGAAATAAAGCCGCGCAATACGGCGCCACGTTGTTTTGTCCATTCTGCTTTTTTAAAATGGGTGAGGCGCTCTTTCGCTTGCGATAAACACCAGTCACCTTTTGCAATATCTTTTTTCGGATCGTAAAATTCGTCAAAACGTAAAGCTAAATCTAGAGCTTTATGAAAAATGGCGACATCGCCATATAACGGTGCTTGTTGAATTGATTTACCATTTTCGAGTAATTCATCACACGCTTTTCTGAGGCGAGTAGCTTCATTAGCAGGTAATTCTTTCCCGGGAGGTGGTAATTTACGAGGTATTGGTGGAAAGGTGTCCGCACTGAAACTAATAGTGCATGACATGATGATAATAATGCAGGCGGTAAGAGCGTGACGCATAGTAAGATCCGAGGTTTTGGTAAGTCGTACGTGTAATTGTAGCAAGCGTTGAAAAAGCTGACGCTTTATTTTCACACGACTATCTGAACTTACTTACACAGTTGGTGATTTTAAGCGGTGGCGTTAGTTAAAATAGCTGTAAGCACTAATGGAGTGCTAAAAAAATTACTTTAACCGTTTATGCTATCGTTATTTTTCAACCGAAATCACTTCGCTTGGCGCATGGCCCCGAATTGTGACTGGCCCAATCATGGGGGCGCGGTTTCCGCTTAAGGCCACATCTTGCAACCAACTTGATGCTGGCAATTGAGTGGAGGTTGGTGGATCGCGATACGTCCAGATGACGCGTAAATCAGCGCCATCGACGGCTTTCACGCCTCCGCCATTTTCAAAGCGTTCACTGGTAGCTCCGGAATCAGTAAATAGGGGGGTAATAAATGCTGCAGTGACATCAACGTTTAATCTTGTGTTAGCGCCGGTGCTAATCGGAATTGGAAGACCTTGATATTCATTCCATGACGAGCCACCGGGAATTGCGAGTGCAAAGAGGTTAAATAAATTGTCACCATTATCAATTAAACTGACCTCTGATAATTCTTTACCAGTAAAAAACGTATTGTGGAATTGGATGGGGAAATTCGCCCACGCATAACTGCGTGACCGGAGCAATGAACCAAAGATGTTTTTATCAGTGATATTGAGTGTTTCCTGCGGTAATCCAGACGGATAACGCGGCCACCATCCAATTGCCAGTGGTGAGAGATTATTAAAAGCCGTAGTGTTTTTTTCTATCCACGGAATGGGAGTAGTATTATACATGCCACGCAGCCAGGGAGCCGTGTGGCTATTTGGCATAGTCGTAATTTCATGCACATCACCATTGCGACTACTGAGCAACATGGCCGGTGCAGAAAAATAACCAGAAAAGTTGACGTGTCCTTGGTAATTTAAGCCAAGCCCTGTATTTACTTCAGC
>JAHEDF010000445.1 GCA_024641365.1 Planctomycetota bacterium
CTGCTGGTGCAGTTGCTGTATTAGAATATTATATTGGTACAACATTATCAGCACCCCTGCACGGTGAATTATTAGTGGCGCTTGGTGATGTATATCGGTTAGCCGGGTATCCGCATCGCGCAGCATTTTATTATCGTCGCGTCATGAATCGTCCTGATGCGGCAAGCGACTTGGTGAGTAAGGCAAAAGACGGATTTTTATCGGTGCGCGGTGCGCGTGCTGATACGGCAACATTTGCAACCTCACTTGATGCTGAAACATTAGTTGCCACAGGTGATCGCGCGTTAGCGGCCGATGATGCCAAGCGCGCCATACGCAGTTATCAACGAGCGCTCGATCAATATAGTTCCGCATTAGTCGCACAAGAAAACGGTCGTGTCGTCGGAGTCCCGGCATTAGTCGGAGAAAAATTACGGAGTTTAACCGCAGAAGCAGCTACCACGTATCGGGCCTATGTCGATCGCCGTGCGCAAGAAGCCCTGCAACGAGCTGGATCTAATATATTTTTATTACAAGACGTCGCGTTTACCTATCCAGCCACGAGCGCTGCTGCGATGGCCTACGAAAAAATTGGTGATGCTTTATTAATGAACGGCGCGGGTTCACATGCCGCAGCCATATTAGCACAATTAGCTGCTCCCAATGATAGTGCCCTTGCTGCACAATTAGCTGCAAAACGTGCATACGCCATCGAATTATCTGGTGATAAAAATGCTGCATTAGCAGCGCTTGATCTCTTAGCCAAAGATTATGCATCGGCATCGCTTACTGTTCGCGGTCGGTCGCAATCAATGGCGGATTTTGTTGCTGAGCGGCGAGCGGTAATTAATGCGAATAAAAATAACGACAATTGGACAACCACCGGTGGATCTGCTCAGCGTTTAAATCATGCGGCAACTATTCCTCCATGTAATGCCTTAAAATTTGTCGCAACATTACCTGTCGCATTAAGCGACCGGGTTGAACGTCTGCGATTTGCATCAAGTTCGTATCAACATATTGCCATGCAACCTATTGTGCATGATGGTATTTCTTATGTTGATACCGGTAAAGAAATTATTGCCATAAAATTACAGGATGGTGCGGTGCTGTGGCGCTCAGGATCACATGTTTCTTCCGCATTAACTAGCACCATAACGCGGGAGTTTTCTGGACATGCGGATCGTACTATTACCTTTGCGTCTGGTTTAATTATAAGCCGCGTTTTACAACACGATGCCTACGTTATTGAAGCGCGACACGCTCAGACCGGTGCGTTAATATGGGCAAGTGCTACCTCACTGGGAGCCGTCAACGCTATCAGCCCCCCAGCGGTTGCTGATGATTTAGTCTATGCGGTATTTCAGGATCGCGATCAACGTTATCACAATACTTTAGCGGCTTTTGATGTGCGCACCGGTCAGGTGCGCTGGCGAACGCCCCTTGGTGATGGAGTCGGAAATTTAGTATTATCCACGCAGCAAGAAATTGCACTCGGCAATCACTTAGCCGCGCCCGCAGTTTTTGGCGGTGTGGTTTATGTTGCCACCGACATGGGTGGTATTGTCGCATTAGAAGCACTTACTGGTCGCATTAATTGGGTGTCACATTATCCGCGCGCTCGACTTGATCCCAATGGCAGCAAAGCACTCATTCGTCATTTAGCGAATCGAGCGCCACGTATTATGGTTGATAATAATGCTGTGTATATCGCTCCACGTGATTCCTTGGCTTTATTAGCATTTCGTCGCAGCGATGGTGCGGTGTTATGGCGCCATCCGCTAAGTGATTGCAGCGTGCTGTATGGCTGCACGACTGATGGACTTATTTACGTCGGTGATGGTATTACGTGTGTATCGCGTCGTGATGGCAGCACACAATGGCAGTGGCGACCTGTTCAAGAAACATCGTATTTTGGCTGTGGGTTAGTTAATGATGAACAGCTGGTCATTAGCACGTCGCACGGCATGACCACATTAGCGACGCGCGATGGTCGTCACATGGCCACACGACCATGGGCTGATTTTGGTTTAGAGCAGCCCGTTAGTAATTTTATTGCAGCAAATAATCAATTAATTGGTGTTTCTGAAACGCAATTCGCACTATTTGACAACGGTGCATCTACGCTCAAGCCAATTACTATCGCAGATGTTACCCAACCAACATTGCCTGTCAGTGGTTTACCATCATTACCATTTACTGCGCCAATTGCCGCGCATTGGTTTATGGCAGCCACTGGTGACGCGACCATTCATCGTCACGGCGCTGTTACGTGTCTTGATTTGGGAAATCGTTTAGTACGGATTGCCGAGGATGGTAGTCGCATTATCTGGTCAGTTGATCAAACCAGTGAACTGCAAGCGCTTATTGTTAATGATGGCGTTTTATTGGCTGTCCATGAACGCTATTTAATTGCACGTAATCCAGATAACGGAGCCGTATTATGGACACAGCCAGTTATATGGGATGACTTTGGTTTTACCTTGGATAGCGATGAACGTAAGCGACGTGCCAGCGAACGCCCCATTATTGATGCTGATCGTGGGACGGTATTAATTCGCTCTGCTAAATCAGGCCTTATTATTGTAACAGATGCTACACAAGGAAAACAACTTGGCCGTTTTACTATTGTCGGCCAACTTTTGTGGTGCGGTTTAGCGCACGGGAAAATATTCTCAATTCGGCAATACTTAGCTAATTATATTTTTGAACAACGCTCTTTTGATGGCACATTGCTGTGGAGCGAAACCGTAGAAGCACACACCAATAGTCTAAAAAACGTCGCAACAACGTGCGATGAAAAACGTTCACTGCTGTTTGTGTCCAGTGAACAGCAAATGTGTGCAATAAACCTTGAAAATCCTGCTGTCGCATGGTCACGCGCTGGAGATTTTGGTGAGCGTATATCATTAGCGATGATGGGATCGCAATTAACCGCGTTTGCACGTCACGATCGTAAAGACTGGATTTTACAATTTATTGATCCGAAAGATGGCAAGCAAGTTGGACAATTTATCCATCCTGGAAGTGATCGCAGCAGTGATTTATCACGCCCGCTCTTTATCAATGGGCAATTATTAACCATTGCACCGTCTAAAAAACGTGATTCCTGGCGCATCACGTGCCATAATCAAAAATTAGAAGAGTCCTGGTCTATTGATTTGGAAACCAGTAATAGACAGCGTTTAATTGGAGCCGCTGCTATAAATGAGGTGTTAGTCCTGATATCATTTGACCTCAGTACACAAACGTGTTCGTGGCAAACTATCACGTTATCCAAAGGGCAAGTAACTGGGGCCGGACCATTAGCAGGATTACGTGCAGATAATTATGATAAAAATATTTCAATGGCCGTTGTCGGTAACACCATGTTATGTGCGGCCAATAATAGCGTGGTTGGATTAGCAGCAATTCCTGCGTCACCACCATCGCAAGATCCAGTCACTGCTGCTATTGCACTGGCACGCCACACTGTCGCTGCACGGATGAATCAAGATAGCTTTTTGGCTTTGTATGCTGCTCCGGTTGCACCAGCATTAAAAACTAGCAGTGCTTTAACCGTTGATGGATTGTTACATGATTGGCCCACCGATGCATCCATTCAGCTAACATTATCGCATAATAATACTCAAAAAAATAGTGGCGAAAATGATGATGATTTATCCGCTCATATGGGTGTCCAATGGGATGACACCATGGTGTATGTGGGTTTTGCGGTTAAGGATTATCGCTTCCA
>JAHEDF010000446.1 GCA_024641365.1 Planctomycetota bacterium
CATACGTGCGTGTGAGCGAGCAGTAGACGTACCACGCCAGCGAAAGGTCGAAAGAGGCGATTAGCGTGGGTATAACGACAAGAGCTAGCGTCTTGCGCTAGTCAACGAATCACGCAACTTTCGCCATGCTTGCGCGATTACTGTGGCCGCTTCAGCGAATTGCATTGCAACAACGCTGGGTAGTTGATGCCGCCATTCTCCTTTTTGTTGCTGTTATCGCCGGTTTGGCCATGCCGCAGGTTTTAGGCTGGTCGGCATTTTCCCTCCATCAACGCATCATCATTGGCGGGGCATTATCAGCCTTGTGGTACGCAGCTGGACGGCCTGGTTCGGCTTTAGGAAGTATTTTAGCAGTTGCACTGGGTGCGCTCACAGCAATTGCTGGTGATGCCCAAACAGCTGGCGGCATCACGCTATTAATTGCCAGTACATCGGCTTTGTTGTTACCCCTGCTTTATGAATTACGTGGCGCGCGAACCCACGAAGATGCTTTATCCGCAAGTGCGTTAACCATGGTTATGATTATTCCTGGGACGTTGCTGTTATCACCAAGTTGGTATTTAATTGGTGGGCTGTGGTTAATGGTGGGTGGCGCGGTTACCATGTGTGCGAGTATTTTTTTACCCTTATCGTGGTGCCGATTACAAACTGAATCGGCCCCTATTAATCCCGTACCAATAACGCCACGACACCAACCCATTTATGTCGCGCGCATGTTGCAAGGAGTCGTATTAATTTTAGTCGCATTAGGCGCTATTGATGTCATTGGTCATGCTGTTCGAGATGAATTAACCCACCATGGTTGGTGGCTATGGATTATTCCCGTAATAACTATGGCACTGTGGCATGGTATAACAGGGCATGTCTTTATGGCTGGCATAATTGTCTTGGTGACATTGGGATGGATGGGCTATGGATTTCTAAGCCGTGAACCACGCCACAACGAGCAATTATTAATTGCTTTTCTATTAAGCCAAATATTACCCTTGGCACTTTGGCTCGGGCGCACCCGTCATCGGAAATGGCCAAGTCTTTTATTAATTACCATTGGTTTATTGCCCGCATTAGCGAGTGAAGATTTTATTATTGTTATTGGCGGCGCATCAATGGCTGGTTGTTTAGCAGTTGTAGTGTGCGCTTTTCGTCCCCTGCCACCAATGCCCGCCGCAGGAATTATTTCTGCTGACGATACGCTGACGCGCGTACGTCGCGCATGCCAACGATTAACTCCGTATTGGCGACACTACGGCACGGCTAAATTACGGTATGATCCTGTTTATCGGCAATTGGCAGAACAGACCATGCCATTCGGGCGTATTTTAGATGCTGGTTGTGGTCCTGGATTAATTGCCGCTATCGCTGCGGTGCGACATGAGCCAGCTTATTTCGGTATCGATTTAGATGGCGATAAATTAGAAACCGCTCTTGATATCTTAGAACGATTAAATCGCCCATTGGATGATCAATGGCGGTTTATTAAGGCGAAATTACCACTGCCGCATAATCCGCCAAATAATTTCGACACCATCTTCATATTGGATGTTTTGCATTATTGGCCTGAATCAGAGCAGCTAAACGTGTTGCTACAATTACATGCCGCTTTGGCCGATAATGGGAAATTATGGCTACGTGATGGTGTCAGTGACGTAGCCGGCGACACCGGAACGGTTGGTTTCGGCGAACGGTTTACGACTTTTTTTGGACTCAATCCCAGCGGCAGCGGTCTGCACTTTTTAACCGAAGAACGCATGCAGGAATTATTAACCGAGGGCGGTTTTGAAATCGTCAGCTGCGAACCAAGCGGCGCCGAAAATAAATTATGGTGCTGTAAGGCGAAAAAGTCAGAAGATGAATAATTAACCGCAGAGGGCGCAGAGAGCGCAGAGATAGTTTTTAAACAAATATACAATACAAATTACCGTTTATTGGCATTTAAAGGTAATGGAATGATCTAAGATTTTTTTATTTTCCAACTGCGCTCTCTGCGCCCTCTGCGGTTAATCTGTCTTCGATTAAACGTTTTTTCCAAATGAAAACGCGATTATTAGCCGAATAGCATTGCCTCTGCACACACTGCGGTTAATTAAATTACATTAACTGCCAAATTGATGCAAACTGCGTAAATCAGCGCCGTGAAACACACGAATATCCGCAATGGCATGGCGAATCATGGTGAGGCGTTCAAGGCCTAAACCAAATGCGAACCCTTGCCATTGTTTATCATCGATGCCACCTGCTTGTAAAACTTTTGGGTGAATCATGCCGCAGCCAAGTAATTCCACCCAGCGGCTAAAACGATTGCTGCTTTCCACGCTGGTCAGACGAACATCGACTTCAAAGCCGGGTTCAACAAACGGAAAGAAACTTGGCCGTAAGCGAATGTCGACATCGTCACGTTTTAACACGGCTGTTAACATGGTACGAATGGTGCCGACCAAATGCGCGACGGTAATTTCTTTGTCGACGACGAAGCCTTCAACTTGGGTGAAGGTATTATCGTGGGTGGCATCAACGGCTTCGTAACGAAATACTTTGCCAACAACGACGCGACGAAATGGTGGCTTAATTAAATCCTGTCCTACTTTTTCATAGGTGCGACTTTGTACCGAACTGGTGTGTGTCCGTAATAAATCTCCAGTGCTTAACCAAAAGGTATCCTGGGCATCGCGCGCTGGATGATCGGCTGGAATATTTAAGCGACCGAAATTATATTCATCTGCCTCTATATGCGGGCCATCAATAATATCGTAGCCCATACTGGTAAATACCGCTTCGACTTCGGCTGCGACTTGGCTCACAGGATGTAATGATCCAATATGGCGGCTTTGCTCTGGCAACGTTACATCAATCGGTCCATCTTCTTCACGATTCGCAACGCGCGCTTGGGCCTCAGCTAAGGCTTCTTTGAGCGCCGTTTTTACTTGATTTAAAATAGGGCCCAAGGTTCGTTTATCTGATCCCGGTGCAGCGGCAAAACCTTCTTCTAATGCTTTCAATTTTCCGCTACGGCCCATTAAAGCCACGCGCGCAGCTTCCACAGCAGCAGCACCAGCAGCGGCAGCAGCAGCAAAGGCCGTCTTCGCTTCTTGTTGCAGACTAAGAAAATCGTCGCTGAGACTCATATTTTTCCTTATGCTTCGGGGCGCACGGTAGGCGGCACGCACCAGCGCGCAACCGCAGTTCGTAACCGGACTAGCACCACATTCAGTTGCGTCAGAGCTGTTGCTTCCTAGCGTACGCGCCCCCTAAAGACCAATGCTGACAATTCCACCCGCCATTATTGCCGACATGCAAGCCCACGCTTTGGATTGCTATCCAAGCGAATGTTGTGGTTTGCTATTTGCTAAAGCCGGAGAAACGACGGCGTGCCGCTGCGTTACCTTGGATAACATGGCCGATAAATTGCATGCTATGGACCCGGTTGAATATCCGCGCACCAGTCGCAGTTGGTTTGCTCCGAACGAAGCCAAACTCGGACGGTTTGTGCGTGAAGCCGAAGCACAAGGCGAGCAATGGTTGGCCCTATTTCATAGTCACATTGATTGCGGCGCTTATTTCAGCGACGAAGATAAAGCCTATGCCGCACCAGATGGTCAGGCTGTTTATCCTGATGTTTTCCAAACGGTTATTGAAACCCAAGCCCATGGTGTCGTTGAAGCACGCACCTTTAAATGGGATGGTAAAGATTTTGCCGAAGTTGCTG